>CBDUQU010000092.1:0-12391 GCA_965369445.1 uncultured bacterium
TCATTTCCATGACGGCATTGAGAGTATTCGGAGTTCCCAAGATCGCCATCCCGGCACCTGCCTTCAAACAGGACAAAGAAGCCAAAGCTGCGGCACCGGTCAAGCCGGTAGATCCGGCTATTAGGACGACCCTACCACAGGTTCCCTTGTATGCGTCACCCGGCCGCCGCGGAATCATCTCCCTGACCTCCTCCTTGGCGATCAGGTTCAGGTTGATCTCCTCTTCGTCCACCACATGCTGCGGGACGCCGATATCAACTACGGATACCTTACCAGACAAAGCTTTACCGGGAAACACGAAGTGTCCGATCTTGGGCAGAGCCATGGTGGCGGTTCGGTCCGCATCAATGCAAGGCCCGGTGTACTGACCAGTATCGGCATGAAGACCGGAGGGAACGTCCACGGAGAGAATCGGTATGCCAGAGGAGTTGATCTTTTCAATGATGTCTTTCATGCAGCCCGTTATCTCACCGGCAAAGCCAGTGCCGAAGAGTGCGTCCACGATCAGGTCTGCTTTTATTTGGGAAGGAATCTCTTCTTCTTTCAAAATCTCCACGATGGGGAAATCCAAATCCACAGCTTTTTCTAAGTTCGTTCTGGCATCTCCCTTGACATCGCTTCTCTTTGCGGTCAGGAAAATCTGAATCTGGGCACCCCATTGAGCAAGGTATCTTCCCACTACAAACCCATCACCACCGTTGTTGCCCCTTCCGCAGAAAATGGCTACCGCCTTGCCATCAGGTTCTCCCAGCATCCTTTTGGCCACCTGGGCAGCGCCCTTTCCGGCTTTCTCCATCAATTCCAGCCCGGGGATGCCTATCCCCTCGATGGTCTTCTTATCGATGTTTCTCATCTGGGAAGAAGTGACGAGTTTCATTGTCGGGTCCTGTCTCTCGAACTGTCGATTTTGCGCAGAAAGAGCCTGGCTTAACTTGCCTCACCTGAAGATGACCAGCAATACCCTCACTATTGAATAAATGAATAATATGATCGCCAGCATTTTCCAAATCATTTTTTTCACCCTCACGAGATTATTTTGAGTTCGTGTCTCAATCCTTTGATTGCGACTGATTTCCTGAGAAAGGTGATGAGATGCAAGAACGGCTCAGCGGACAGCTGCTCTCGGCCTAGCCGCTCCGGTTCCGGCGCGCGTGGGGGAATCTCCTTGACAATGCCGCCTGGCCGGTATTATATAACCGAAGGAGTAACCTGCTGGAGACCTTTAGTTACGAGGGTTTTCAAGTGCGTAAGAATTTCTGGCTCTGTCTATTGGCTGCCGGCATCTGTTTGTCGGCCTCGTCCGTTTTTGGGCAGGATTATAGCCGGAGATTCACTCTGGGACTCGGTGGAGGTTTCTGGAAATTAGGGCTTACCGAGCATTCAGACACCAACACAGTGGGAAACCTTGGTGCCCTGTTCTTCAAGTATAACCTGAAGGAAAAACTCTCTTTTAGGTTCTCGACATCCTACGCAAGAACCTGGGAAGCTGATCTTTCCGGCAAACTCGGGGGTGGAGCAGGATTCTCCTTCTCCAGAAAGGATGGCGGTAGTCGATCCACCCAGATATGGCTTGATCTTTCACTCATCTATGGTTTCAGACCCCGGGAGCGTTCGAATCCGTATCTTTTTGGAGGCGTGGGGATGGCTTTCTGGAACGTAAAAGACAAGGAGGGACAGCCTATACAGGCATTCGACATAAACGGAGATTCCTTTGACTTAAAAGATCAGGAGCTGACCTTTTCACTGGGTGGGGGGCTGGAGTACCGGATCAAGGAGAGATGGGGTTTGGATTTTGGCACCAGGCTTCGCATTCTCAGTCATCTCTTGACCGATTTCAAAGGATCGAAAGACATAGCCGGTGCCAGACCAGGTGAGTTAGACTTGCCCAAGGCAACACTGGAGGTCTTCGTCGGCTTCAATTACTATCTTGGAAAGCTAAGGGATTCGGATAAAGATGGAGTGCCCGATAGAGTGGATATTTGCGCCGACACTCCCAGGGGGGCATTGGTGGATGAGAGGGGTTGTCCCTTAGATTCAGACGGCGATGGGATTTACGACGGGCTGGACAAGTGCCCCCGGACTCCACCGGGAACCACGGTGGACGTCAACGGCTGCCCGCTGGAGTAAAGGCGGGGTCCCCCCGAATTCTCAAAAAGCATCAAACGAAGAATCCGCGTCTGCCGGGCGCAAACACGCTTGGCTCGACTGATTCTTCAAAGGTCTGTTTGAAAGCACCTTCGGAGGAGATTTTGGAGTGTTCACCTTTAGGTGAACCAGGCCGGAGTCTTACGTTCTTTAACTAAGACCGGATGCCCTAAGAGGATGAAGCTCTCGGAGCGTCGAAAAGATCAGGTCAGGCTGAAGGGACTGTTGGAAAACCTCAGGCCGGAGTGCCCGTACGGGCGGTTTTAATAGAACTGTGACTGCCAGCAGTATAACGAGTCTTGGTCCAACAAAACCGCGGAAGCCCCGCAAGGCGGGATTTCCACTTCGCTCCAACAAGCTTCCGCACTCCAAAACCGCTTTTTCAGCATGTGCTGAAGCCTGACACTCCAGAAACCTGTTCGCTTAGAATAACTTATAGGTCAATCCCAAGGAGAGGGTCTCCTTGAAACGCCCTTTCTTGGCGATCTCCTTGTCATAGAGCAACTGGATGTACAACGATACGGTGACGTACCTGGCGACGGAGACGGAGACGTTGTTCTCCCAGTTTACGTCCACCTCTTTCCAGTAATCCTCCTGGGGTGTTCCCTTCAACTCACCAGACTCCGAAAAGAACAGAGCCCTGTAAAGCGACAGCTTCGAGGTATAGGAGATCTTATCCGAGAGGGTGAGCTTCACGTCGGTTACAGATTCGATACCTCCGTCGTTGGTGGAATTGACTTCGGTTCTTCTCGAAATGGTGTCGACGATATCTTCCGTTATGATCTGTCTTAAGGCCAAACCGAGTCGGGAAAGGATCTCGTTTTTCTCCGTCTTATGAAACTGCTTAGAAATTCCTCCCGATTCGGTAATCTTCTTCGGGTTGAGATATCTTTTCAGCGCGGGATAGCTGGCATCTAAGAATTGACTCTCGAATCTGACGGCGAGGTACGGGTCCACCCAGGTATGCAGGGTCAATCTTGCCAGCGTCTCGATGTCAATCAAGTCGGTGGATTTGACCGGCTTGGCCCACTTTTTGGTCTCCTGATCCTGGGCGTGGGTTTGGCCAAAGGCGAGCTTGATAGTGGTCTTGGAGTTTAACTTCTCTGAAAGTTGTTTCTCAAAGCCGGAGTTGGCGTTGGCCACCCAGCTAACGTTACCCGCCTCTCCTCCGGTCCAGTTATCCGAATAGGAGTTCTGGGTTGCGGTCAGATTCAAATCCAGGTATTTCTGCCAGACTTCGTCTCCGTGTGACGTGACAGACAAAAACAAAATCGACACAAGCATCCATGCTGCTACAATTTCTTTTTTCATGACTTCCCTCCTCGTAAATTTGAAATTTGATATTCGGAAATCTATGGCTCAACCTCCCTTTGTCAAGCACAATGATAGGAAAATTAGCTTGCGAAATCAGATCGAATGGCTAAATTTCTCCTCAAGAAGAACAAAGATAGATGCTGCCACTCACGGGTCGAAAACGGCTGCGGACTCCTGGCAGCCTTCAACAGACCAGTGGCCGTGTCGTTCAGTAAAGGAATGAAGCTTCCATGAGGTCAAATCCCACGTAACTGAAGGAGGCCAGGGTGCGGCAGGTAAGGATAGGTTTGATACTACTGATGATCTGCGTTTTTGCGTCCGGCTCGGCTCCGGCCGAGGAATCTCGACTCATGCGTTTTCCGGACGTCCACAAAGATAGGATCGTCTTTGTGTATGCCGAGGATCTGTGGCTGGTCCCGACTGAGGGAGGGATGGCCCGAAGGCTCACCTCTGATGCGGGCGCGGAGTTGTTCCCCAAGTTCTCTCCCGACGGGAAGATGATCGCATTCACCGGGCAGTACGATGGGAACACGGACGTATTTGTAATCGCCGCCGAGGGCGGTGAACCGAGGAGACTGACCTTCAGGCCGGGATTTGAGAATATGAGTGACAGGTTCGGGTACGACGATATGGTCTTGGACTGGCATCCGGATGGGAGAAGAATCTTATTCCGCTCCGCACGGGAAAGCTACAACAGCTGGTTTCAGACCCTCTTCTTGATCGGATTGGAGGGAAGCTTCCCGGAAGGGCTGCAGCTGCCCGAGGCCGGTCTCACCTCCTTCTCGTCGGATGGCAGCAAGATAGCGTACAATCGCATCTTTCGTAATTTCCGCACCTGGAAACGATACAGGGGAGGCTTAGCGCAGGATATATGGGTTTATGATCTTAACACGAATACAGTTCAGCAAATTACCCACGACCAAGGAACCGACACCTCGCCCATGTGGCATGATGATAAGATATTCTTTACCTCAGACCGGGATCACACAGCCAATATCTTTTGCTATGAGTTTGACACCGAGCAGACCAGAAAGATCACCAATCACACCGATTTTGACGTAAAATGGCCCAGCCTGGGGCCGGAATCGATCGTGTACGAGACCGGTGGCTACCTGTATCTGCTTGATCTCAAAACGGAAAAGACGGAGAAGATCTCAGTCGAGATTCCGCACGATAAGGTTCTGCTGCGACCGGAGTTTGTCTCGGTCAAGGACCACATTTCCGACTACAGTCTCTCTCCGGGCGGGAAGCGGGCGCTCTTTGCCGCGCGAGGAGACATATTTACCGTTCCGGCAGAGAAGGGCAACATTAGAAATCTCACCAATAGCAGCGGCAGCCGGGAGAAGAACCCCACCTGGTCGCCTGACGGGAAATGGATCGCATATATGTCCGACAAGACCGGTGAGGATGAATTATACATCATCCCACAGGACGGAAAGGGTGCGGAGGTGAGGATCACCACTGATGGGCACTGTTACCGCTTTGCCCCGGTCTGGTCGCCGGACAACAAGAAGCTTCTCTTCGCTGATAAAGATCTGAAACTCTATTACGTGGACGTCGAAGAGAGAGAGGTCATTCCGGTGGACAGCACCAAGAACCGGGAGATCACAGATTATTCCTGGTCGCCGGACAGCAGGTGGATCGCTTATGCCAAACCGGCGAAGAATAATCTCTCCTCCATCTATCTTTATTCTTTGGATGAGAAGAAAATTCACCGGGTGACCCGGGATGTCACCGATGACCACGAGCCGGTCTTTGATCCGGAAGGGAAGTATCTCTACTTTTTGTCCAATCGTGACTTTAACCCCCAGATGGGGCATTTCGAGCCCACCTTTACTTACAATAACATGACCAAGATCTATGTAGTGACCCTCCAGGCTGATAGTCTGTCTCCGTTCGCCCCTCAAAGTGACGAGGCGGAATCCCCGGAGGCAAAATGGAAGAAGGAAAAAAAGGAGAGGAAGGAAAAAGAAGAAAAGAAGCCGGAGATCATGGAGAAGATCGAAATCGACGTTACGGGAATTCAGGAGCGCGTGGTGGCAGCACCCACTGATCCAGGTAACTTCTACGGACTTAGAGCAAGTAAGGGCAAGATGTTTTATCTTTCCTACCCCTCCCGGACCCTCACCGGAAGAAAGCCCGGGCCCAAAGGTAAGCTGCATATGTTCGACTTGAAGGAGAGAAAGGATAAGGTTTTGCTCTCCCCGGTGGATGGATATGACCTTTCCGCGGATGGTGAGAAGATCATTTACAAGAGCGAAAAGCAGTTCGGGATCGTGGATGCCAAGTCAGCTACTCCCAAGGTGGGTGATGGTGCTCTGAAACTGGATCGGATGGAGATGCGGCTGGATCGCCGGGAGGAGTGGGCGCAGGTATTCCACGAGGTCTGGAGGCACGAACGCGACTTCTTCTACGCTCCCAACATGCACGGCACAGACTGGGAGCTGATACGCTCCAGGTACGGAGAGCTTTTGCCCCATGTGGCGCACAGAAGCGACTTAAACTATATCTTGGGAGAGATGATCGGCGAGCTTTGCTGCTCACACACCTACATAGCCGGGGGAGAAGGAACAAGAATCGATTTAGTCAAGACCGGGCTTTTGGGCGTCGACTGGGAGCCAGATTTCACTTCCGGGTTTTATCGGATCAAGAGGATCTATCCGGGGCAGAACTGGAAGGAGGAGCTTCGCTCCCCTTTAACAGAACCGGGAGTGGACATAAATCCGGGAGATTATATTCTTGCGGTCGATAACAGAGTGCTGCAGTATCCCACCAATCCTTACAGCCTGTTTGAGAACACCGTGGGAAAGACGGTTGCCCTGAAGGTGAACTCGAAGCCATCTCTGGAGAGTACTCGGGAGGTGACGGTCAAGCCGGTAGAGAGCGAATATCGATTGAGATACAGGTACTGGGTAGAGGAAAACCGCCGTAAGGTGGAGGAAGCCACCGGCGGGAGAGTGGGATACATCTTCATTCCCGACATGGGAGGGGGAGGCCTAAACGAATTCTCCGAGTCTTTCTTCCCTCAGATAAAGAAGGAGGGGCTGATCGTCGACGTTCGATACAATGGAGGAGGGTTCGTCTCGGAAATGATACTGGAGAGGCTGCGCCGGGAGGCGGTAGGCATGGGTGGCTCCCGGAATGCCGGCAACTACACATATCCCGAGATGGCCTTTCATGGGCATATGATATGCATCGCCAACCAGTATTCCGCCTCGGACGGAGACAACTTTCCTTACTTCTTCCGGGAGTATGGATTGGGGCCGGTAATCGGCAGGCGCACCTGGGGAGGGGTGGTGGGCATACGGGGCTTCCCTGCTCTCTTAGGTGGAGGTTACGCCACCGTGCCGGAATTCGCGCCTTTCAGCATGAAAGGGGAATGGATCATGGAGAATTACGGAGTCGATCCCGACATCGAGATAGACAACCTGCCGGATCAGGTCATCTTGGGCCGTGATCCCCAATTGGAGAAGGCGATCGAGGTTATCATGAAGAAACTTGAGGAGGAACCCAGGAAGCTTCCGGAAAGACCCGCTTATCCTGTGCGAGATTGACAAAAGTCCTTCCCGACCTTCCTCTTGAGAAAGATGTGAGATGGGCGAGAGGCATGCTGGCTCGACCGAGTCGATCATTCGACAGCCGGCTTCACCGCCAAGAAAAGTTAAACTTCTTGATGGGAAACCCTGTATAAAAGAACTGATGTAGTCGCCTTCGTAGATTAACTTGCAGAAGCCGACGGCTAAGCTAACTTCGTGGATGACATGATCTATCACTCTTCACGAATCGTCCCCCGAGAAAGTCAAACCCATTGGTTATCTTTTTAACCCCCCAAAAAGTAGGAGTCGAGTCATGAAAAGCTGTAAGGTTTTCTTGATTGGATTGATGCTGTCTGTTTTGCTCTTTGCCTCTGGGATCGCAGAAGAGACGCGTCTCTTGCGTTTCCCTGACATTCACGGCGAAGGAATCGTCTTTGTCTACGGCGGAGATCTCTGGACGGTATCCTCCGCGGGCGGCTTGGCGAGAAGGCTGACCTCGTTCGACGGATATGAGGCTTTCCCCAAATTTTCCCCGGACGGTAAACGCATAGCTTTCACAGCGGCCTACGACGGCAACGGAGACGTCTACGTGATGCCGGTCGAGGGCGGGGAACCACACCGGCTTACCTACCGTCCGGGAACCGGCCAGCCCTCAGGTGGATTGACCCTGGATGACTGGGTTATCGATTGGTTCCCAAATGGAAAGGAGATTCTATTTCGGTCTCGGCGAGAGGCTTTCCCTACGGCCAAGCTCTATCGGATCAGCTTGGAAGGCGGCTTTCCGGAAGCTTTGAGGCTTCCTGAAGCAGGCTTAGCCTCCTTCTCTCCTGACGGAGGCAAAATCGCTTACAATAGGAAGTCCCGGGAATTCCGCACCTGGAAACGCTATTACGGGGGCAGGGCGCAGGATATATGGATCTACGACCTGAAGACCGACGCGGTCGAGAAGATCACCGACTGGAAGGGGACGGACAACATGCCCATGTGGCATGAAGACAAAATCTACTTCAACTCTGACCGGGAGCACAGGCTTAACATCTACTGTTATGACACAAAGACCAGGAAGACCCGGAAGATAACCAATCACAAAGAATATGACGTCAAATGGCCCAGCTTGGGTCCCAACGCGATCGTGTATGAGAACGGGGGGTACCTCTACGTCCTGGATCTTGCTACTGAAAAGAGTGAGAAGATCACCGTAGAGGTCCCGGCAGAGCGCATCCTGACCCGGCCAACCTGGGAGAAGGTGGGTGATCTGATTCGAGCGTACAACCTCTCTCCCTCTGCCAAGAGGGCACTATTCTCTGCCCGGGGCGAGGTGTTCACCGTGCCGGAGGAAAAAGGAGAGGTTCGGAATCTGACTCAGACACCGGTGATACGCGAGGTTATGGCCACCTGGTCTCCGGACGGAAAGTGGGTAGCCTACCTCTCGGAGCGAACCGGAGAGTATGAGCTGTACATACGGCCCCAGGACGGCACGGGGGAGGAGGAACGGATAACCTCTGACGGCGAGTGTTACCGTTTCCGTCCCATCTGGTCTCCCGACAGCAAGAAGCTGCTTTATTCGGACAAGAAGCTTCGCCTCTTTTATGTGGACATCGAGAAGAAGGAGCCCATGCTGGTAGACAGAGCCGAGGTCTCCGAGATTCATGATTACGTCTGGTCATCCGACAGCAAATGGATCGCCTATTCCAAAAACAACCCGGCCTACTTTGCATCGCTGTACCTGTATTCCCTGGATAAGGCCAAGGTCTATCAGATTACCGACGATTTAACCGATGATTTCCGCCCGGTCTTCGATCCGGAAGGGAAGTATCTTTATTTCATCTCCGCTCGTACCTTCAGCCCCACCTTCGGTGATTTTGAGCGTTCCGATTATGTCTATCGCAATGTCAGGAACATATATCTGGTGACGCTGCAGGCAGACAGCCTCTCTCCCTTTGCACCGGAGAGCGATGAGGAGGAGTTGGAGGAGGATGAGGAGAAGGAAGACGAGGAGGAAAAAGACGAGGAGAAGAAGGACAAGGATAAGGACAAGAAAAAGGAGAAGGAGAAGGACGAGGAGAAGGTTGAGGATATCCAAATCGATTTTGAAGGCATCGACCAGCGAACAGTCGGGGTGCCGATCAAGTCCGGAAATTACACCGCCCTTACCGCCACAGAAGGCAAGCTGTTCTACCTGGCCATGCCGGCCATACGGGAAAGCGGGGGCTCCGGGGGAGGACAGAACGAGCTGCGCATGTTTGACATGGAGGAGAGGGAGGAGCACACGCTTATCTCCGGGATCAACGGCTACGATATCTCCCCCAACGGGGAGAAGATAATCTACAAGAGCGGGAACACTTACGGAATCATCGACGCCAAGAAGGGAAGCAATAAGGTCGGCGACGGCAAGCTTGAAACGTCGGGGATGGAGATGAAGGTGGACCCGCAGGGCGAATGGGAGCAGATGTTCCAAGAGGCCTGGCGATTGGAACGGGACTTCTTCTATGATCCCGACATGCACGGGGTCGACTGGGCCGGGATGAAGGAGAAATACGGACAGCTCCTTCCTCACGCCGCCCATCGGTGGGATCTCACCTACCTGATCGGGGAGCTGATAGGAGAGCTGACCACCTCTCACACTTACGTGGGAGGGGGCAAGATGCCAAGAAGCAAAGCAGTGAACGTAGGGCTTCTGGGGGCGGACTTCGAGCCAGACAAGGCCAGCGGCTTCTATCGCTTTAAGAAAATCTACAAAGGTGAAAACTGGAAGGATGACCGGAGAGCGCCGTTGACCGAGCCGGGCGTGGTGGTTCGAGAGGGAGAATACCTGATTGCGGTCAATGGCGAAGAGGTGCGACATCCGGCAAATCCGTATCAGTATTTCGAGAAGACGGTTGATAAGCAGGTCAAGATCAAAGTGAATGACAAACCCTCGACTGATGGCGCCCGGGAGGTGACGGTCAAGCCGGCCGGCTCGGAGTATATGTTGCGCTATCTCGACTGGGTGGAAACCAACCGCAAGAGGGTCGAGGAGGCCACCGATGGACGAGTGGGCTACATTCACGTACCCAATACCAGTATATGGGGCTTAAACGAGTTCTCCCGCGCCTTCTATGCCCAGGCCCGGAAGGAAGGACTTATCGTGGACGTGCGCTACAACGGCGGGGGTATGATCCCGGATATGTTCATGGAGCATCTTCAGAGGAGAATCTTGAGCCTGTGGTCCCGCCGAGAAGGGATGCTGGGACGGACGCCCGGAGTGGCGCTGCACGGGCATATGGCGTGTGTTATCAATGAAGATGCAGGCTCCGGTGGAGACGCGTTCCCCTACTACTTCCGGGAACTCGGCTTGGGCCCCTTGATCGGCAAGCGCACCTGGGGCGGGTTGGTGGGCATCTCACGCGGAATACCCCTCATGGATGGCGGCTATGTCACCGTTCCCGAATTTGCCTTCATCAATTTGGAAGGCCAGTGGGACGTGGAGAATTATGGCGTGGACCCGGATATAGAGGTGGATAACCGGCCCGATCTGGTCATCAAGGGACAGGACCCTCAACTGGACAGGGCCATTTCGGAAGTGATGAAGAAGCTGAAAGAGGAGCCCAAGAGGCTGCCGGGAAGACCGGAATATCCAATCAAAAGGTAGAATGGCCCTCCATCTTCGCCATCCCAGTCTCTACACGAAACTGAAGGACGCCAGGGCTATTTGTGTATACCACATTCCTAAAACAGCTATCTCCTCAAGAGAGACAAGAACCAACCTCTACGCCTGTATTTCTTCTCTTCTGCCCAAGCCCCACCGGTGGGGACAGAGGTTTTATCTTTTGGAAGAAGAAGGAACCAAACCAATCGCTTTAAAGCATAGAAGTCCTGAAAAAAATGCCCCGCCCTTCCAGGACGGGGCATTTTTAACGAGTAATTTGGTCTACCTCAGTAATATCATCTTTCTGACCTCAACATACTCACCTGCCTGAAGACGGTAAAAATAGATGCCACTCGCAACCTGATTCCCATCATGGTCCTTACCATCCCAGTGAACTGTCTTAAAGCCAGTCATCTGTTGCTCGTCGACTAAGACTCTTACCTTTTGGCCAAGCATGTTGCAGATGATCAACTTAACCATGCAGTCTTCTGGCAGGTTGTAAGAGATATCGGTCTCAGGATTGAAGGGATTGGGGCGGTTCTGGACCAGGCAGTGATCGTCTGAAGACAAGCCCGAGGCGAGCCCAGGTTCAGGGGATTCAGGTACTCCCGGATGTGAACCCTTGTGAGAATAGTCCGAGCATGCCACTGTTTGACCTGCCGTAAATACCTGTAGGTTACCTATCACGTCACTGTGCATGGAGTATTTGTAGGCCACTACACCGAGTCTGTACTCATGACCCGGCCACAGACACAAGGTACACGCCTCGGCATCATAAGGGCCAGCCCAGAAAACACTGGGAGTGCCGCCGAGGTAAAGCAGAAGGCGAACCATGTAGTAGTCCACCGGCTCAGCCTGATACTCCGGTGGGTTCCAAGAGACATACGCTCGATTAGTCGGAAAGCAGGGTGGTGGGTCGGGGCCGGGTTCTGGAGCGAGGTCATATAAGGTGCCGGATGGATTTTGAGGCAAATCCGGAAAAACAAGGGGACTATCGGGAGGAAAATAGGAATCATGATGGTATTCTGCCGCCACCTTCAACTGATTTGGCCACCCGCATGTCTGATGCAGTGTCACGTGTGGGTCAGTCGGGGAATTGGGCACA
Organism: uncultured bacterium; assembly: GCA_965369445.1. Classification (GTDB taxonomy): domain Bacteria; phylum Zixibacteria; class MSB-5A5; order MSB-5A5; family SM1-73; genus SM23-73-3. Next base: position 11,729 of record CBDUQU010000092.1, read on the forward strand.
TTGAGAATGCCTTCTTCATTGCTCCAACCGGAAACAGCTGCCCCTAAGGTTGCTCTTACTCGGAAGTAATACATTGCCGAGCCCCATACCGGAACATAGTTATATGTGTGACAATCTGCTGAAACCGTAGCCAAGGTGTTCCATCCATAGGGGGTAGCCGTGGCATATTGTAGCTCATAGCCCTCGTGAAACTCGTTGCTGTCCGACCAGGTGATCTGGAAATAATGGTTGTCAGCGTTCTGTACCAGACCTACGGCAAGCGACGGTTGAAACAGGTTGAATTCCCCCAAAACCGTATAGTCGTACGACACCTCGTGAGCATCGCAAGGATGCCTACCGCAAGGCTCGCCCGCAAAATCCCAGAAATCGAAGACATACGTATACAGAGTTGCACTGGTCGTGGAGACGCTGCCGTCAACCACTCCTCCCTGGTTTGTTCCAAATTGGGGGCTCATGTCCAGCCAGCCAAGTGAATAGGAACCATTCACCCACACATGTGGTGTGCTAATGCAGGGATGATTCCAATCCACATTCTTGTAACACTGGATTGGCCTGACAAAGTAGGCTCCCGGAGCATACCCTGGAATGCAAGCGCCTATGACAACAATGGGGTGTTCCTCAACCCAGTCATGACCAGAAGCAGACTGACGCCTTAGGCGATTG
>CBDUQU010000093.1:0-12377 GCA_965369445.1 uncultured bacterium
CGCGCTAGCGTGAGGTCTCCCCTCTCGCTCCAGGCTTCTTCTTGGATAAGGAAGTGAATTTCACCACAACTTAAAGCCCCGAGGAGTTATACCAGAACTCCTCGGGGCTTTAGGTGTTGCGGGTCATCCTTGAAGATACGGACAGCCCGTGGAAGACTCTTCTATGCTCTCACCACATTGGTGGCCTGAGGACCCTTGGGCCCTTCAACGATGTCGAAGCTAACCTCGTCCCCTTCTCTCAGGGTTTTAAACCCCTCTTCGCTGATGGCGGAGAAGTGAACGAAGACGTCCTTACCGCCTTCCTCCTGTTCTATGAAGCCAAATCCTTTAGCATCATTGAACCATTTTACCTTGCCATTTGCCAAACCTTTTCACCACCTTTCATAATACTTAAGATTCTGGGTTACAGCTTGGTCCAGTCAAGTTGAAATCGGGTTCATCACGACCGTCCCGGCTGGAGTCTCTTTTTTCTCCCTTCACAGTAGGAAAAAATCCACGAAAATCCAGACTAAGTTTCCGTGGATTGAAATCCTCAAACCAGCCAAAAACTTACTGCAACTTCCTGACGACTAATTATGCCGTTCCGTTGCTCAAAAAGGCTCTGTTATTGTCTTGACCAATGCAATCAACTGAGATCTTTTGAGTTTCGTTTTGCCGCTACAATTTGCTCTTACTTTTTATATCGGAACATTCTTGAAAAGCATGACCGAAAGCCTCAAGGAAATGCCGACATCCTACCAGCCCGGAGCAAAACGGGCTTCACCCTTAGACGGAAAAACCGCCTTCCGATCAGGACGAGAAACCCGAGGCTGCGGTCAAAACCGAAAACCCCAAGAAGCTCTGAAGAGAACTCCGCGGGGCTTCGGATACTCTACTCGCCATGGACAAGAAGTTCCAAGTGGACTTCAGACAAACCCTCTGGTTTCATCTATATTTTGGTCACATTGGTCGCCTGCGGGCCTTTGGGCCCTTCAACGATGTCGAAGCTGACCTGCTCCCCTTCTCTCAGAGTTTTGAATCCCTCTTCCTGAAGGGCTGAGAAGTGGACAAAGACGTCTTTGCCGCCCTCCTCCTGCTCGATGAAACCAAATCCCTTGGAATCGTTGAACCATTTTACTTTACCGGTTGGCAAATCTTTTCACCACCTTTCACAAAGCTTGAGTTTTCGGACACTACTCTATCCAGCCACAACGGATTCTGGCCTAATCGGTACTTTGCTGGCTGGAGGTTTTTGATTTCACGCTCGAAAGAATAAAAAAACCCACGAAAAGTCAGGCTAAGTTTTCGTGGATTGAAAGACTCAAACCGACCAAAAACTTACTGCAACTTTCTTACTACATGCTTCTTCCTATCACTCCTAATTTAATGTATACCCTTTTGGGGTCTCTTTGTCAAGCAAAATCTTCGAAAATCAGCGGAAATCTTGATCTTTCCCGTACCCCACCTGGCTCGGCTCCGATTTGCGCCCAGGGCCGGTTTTGAGCCTAAAGCCCGAACTTAAGTATCAGCAAAGCCAGAAACGCCAATACCGCGCCGAATCCAAATGCCGCAGATACCCCCAAAGACTGCCAGATCCAGCCGAAAAGCAGGCTGGCGGGAAGTGCGGTTAAGCCCATCGCGCCATGATAAACTCCGAAGGCCAGAGCCCGCCTCTTCTCCCCAGCCAGATCCGCCACCAAGGCCCTCATGGTGCCGTTTGCCAGCCCATAGTAAAGTCCATACACCCCAAACAGAATCCAGACGTGGACCGACCGCGTGGCAAAGGCAAAACCAGCATAGGTCAGGGAGTAGACAAACAGCCCTGAGATGATCAGATTCTTCCGACCGATCCTATCGGAAAGCGCCCCCGCGGGCGAAGAGACCAGGGTATAAACCAGGTGTAGGATCAACCACAGAATAGGAATGTGGATTAGCTCGACGTTCAAACCTTTCGCCCTGATGAACAAGAAAACATCGCTGGAGTTCCCCAGCGAGAAAAGAACCACCCCCACGATAAATATCCTGAACTTTGGACCAAAGTCAGAAAGTTTCGGTCTAGTCAGGCTGGTGATCTTTTCCTTGAAGCTTTTTCCCTCCTTTACGAAGAGAATCAAAATCAGAACTGCCAGCACTGCCGGAATAGAGGCGATCAGGAAGAGAACGCGGTAGTTCTCATTCACCAGTGGAAGGAGAAGAAAGGCCAAAAGCGGCCCTACCACCGCCCCGGCCGAGTCCATGGCCCGGTGAAACCCATAAGCCAAACCCCTGCGTTCTTCGGAGGCAGAATCCGCTATCAGGGCGTCCCGGGGGGAGGTCCTGACTCCCTTGCCGAAACGGTCGCCAAATCTCAGCAGAAGCACGTGCCACCCAGCCGTGACCACGGAGAGAATGGGCTTGCCCGCGGAAGAGATCCCATAACCTAAAGCTACCAGAAGCTTTCTTTTCCCCAGTCTGTCCGAAAGCCAGCCAGAGAATATCTTAAGGATGCTGGCCGTGCTCTCTGCCATCCCTTCAATTAAGCCTATGAAAAGCATGCTTGAGCCCAGGACATCCGACAGAAAAAGAGGCAATAGCGGATAGATCATATCGGAGGAGGCGTCGGTCAGGAAGCTGACCAGTCCCAGGATCAAAACGTTTTTCGGAATCCTTGCAGGTCCCTTGTCTATCATATTCAGCACTCAGCAATCAGCCGAAAGTCTATACACGGGCATCCTCTCCCCCTCCGGCGGGTGTTCTTGACCCGCTGCGCATTTCCCGTTGGTGAAGAACACCAACGGGAAGCAAGATATCTTATCTTTCATGCTCGTTACTTGGAAATCAGCGGAGAGTCTATCCGTAGATGTAGATCGGACGTGGTCACCAGGCCCATCCAGTGTTGTTTTCTCCTGTTATCGGCAGTATTCTCTGGTCGTCGTGGATTGCCCGTCGATCCATTCATGTTCTCCGGACAAGGGCTATCGGGCGGTCAATCTTATCCGCTTGCTCCAAAAGCTGGCTAAGGTCCCAGTTATTCCACCAACCCACAAATTCAAAATGCTCAGAATTTGATATAAAGCACAAAAACTCTTGAGGAAATATGGCTCTTTTGACGTCTCTGTCAATGAGGCTCAGACTTTTGCCGTGATCGTCCACTTCCAGGGTGATGATTTCTCTGAATGTCTGCTCAACTCGATTTATCAGCTCCCAGGAGACGTTGGTCTTGACCTTAACCCCATTCCGCTCCATCTCCCAACTTGTCCCGTCTGCGGTAGCCCAAGGCGGCTCAGACTGAACGCACCAGTCAAGCAGGTAGAGGCCCCCTTTGTTTAACGCCCCGGCGACACAATCGAAATGATCCGCAAGCTGGGCCGTATTCCTCACAGATAAGGAACCCAGCATGACAAAGGCAAAATCAACGACGGTCTCAAGAGAGAAGTCCACCATGTCTCCGTGAATGAGGTTTACCTCAGCACCGATACGCAGTGCCTTTTCCCTGGCATACTCCAGCATAGGCTTGCTCAAGTCGAGCCCGGTGTACCGATAGCCTCTTTTGACCAGTTCCTCCATATGCGGGCTGTTTCCACACCCCAATTCCAAGACTGATTTTACCGGTAAGTGTGAAAAACGTTTGAAACACTCCACAAACAAATCCACTTCAGCGGGAATATCCCGGAAGGAAAAGGCTATCTCGTAATATTCGGGATGGTCATACAGCTTGTCCAACTTTCTGTCCTTTTCGTCTATATTGTCCGGTCCGTCCGGGAGAGTGGCTTTCCTCGCTTGCGAGTCGTGTACAGCGGATGCGGTTACCTCACCTATTTCGACGCCCTTCCAACCGGCTCAGGTTCTAAAGAGCACCTCCTCTTTCTCAAAGAGCCTTTTGGTGACGAAGATAGAAAAGGAGGCATAGACGAGCGTGGAGACAAAGATCAAGCCGATCTGCTCCCAGTGGAACGTGCCCAATAAGACTTCCCGAGTGGCCAGCGAGGTGCTAATTATGGGGACCAGAGCCAGCCCCCAGTTCAGTTCGATTCCCGGGATGAAGTTGATCATGGCGGGGAGGATCACTACGAACATAAGTGGGGAGACGTAGCTCTGCGCCTCCTTATAGCTCTTGGCAAACAGGGCGATGGACAAAAGAGCGGAACTGAAAAGAGCAGCCAAAGGAAGCATCAAAACCAAAAGCAGAATGATGGAGAGAGGTCTTACGGCAAATGAAACTTGCTCGGAAGCGAACTCACCCACCTGGGCAAACCCCAAGCTGGCGGTAATGCTCATGCTGGCAGTGGCCAAGATTATGGTTATCACAGAGGCGGTCAGAACGGTAAGGAATTTCCCGGTGGCGATGTCCAGACGCGATACCGGCGTGACCAGGATGGTCTCCAGGGTCCCCCGTTCTTTCTCTCCCGCGGTCAGATCAATGGCTGGATACATGGCGCCCACCATGGCCAGAATCACGATGATGTAAGGCAAGAACATCCCCAGCATGAATCCCGCCATCTTCTCCTTGGGGGCAAGATTCTCCTTCTTGATGTCTATGGGGTGCAAAAGCGATTCCTCGACATTACGTTCCCTCAACCTCTTTGCCACCACGGTGTCCTGATAGTCCTTGAGCTCGCCGGTCAGTTTCTCCTTGGCTATACTGGATCTGATCTCGGCACCATCATAATATATGGTAGCCTCGCTGCTTCCACCCAGCGCCAGTTCTTTCTCGAATCCCGGCGGAAACTCAACGGCGGCATGGATTTCTTTCTCTTTCAGCGCGAGCCTAAAATCTTCAACCTCCAGCCTTTCAAAGTCCTCTCCATCGAGCAGAGTTGAGAGGAATGAGTGGGCGTGCTCCTCCCCTACCACGGCAATCTTGGTCGCCTCTGCCTCGGTTTTCTTCATCATTGTCACCACCACCGCACTCATCCCGAACATGAGGATGGGAAAGAGGATGATGGGAATCAGGATAGTGGAGATGAGGGTTCGCCTATCCCTCAGCGTTTCCAGCATCTCCTTGAAGTAGATTATCTTAACTTTTCTGAAGTTCATCTTTGCTCTACTCTCCTACTATCTTGACAAAGATGTCATCAAGATCATCCAATCCGGTTTTGGCCCGAAGCTGTTCTAAGGTACCCACCTCCAGTATCTTCCCCTTGTGGATGATGGCGATGTCGTCACAGAGCTTCTGGGCTTCCCACATAACGTGGGTGGAAAACAGAATGCACTTGTTTGCCTCTTTCGATTCGGTGATGAACTTTATGATCCCCCGGGAGGTGACCACGTCTAAACCGATGGTCGGTTCGTCCAATATCAAGACCTCCGGATCGTTTATGAAAGTTCGTGCGATGGAGATTTTTTGCTTCATTCCTGTGGAAAGCTTACCCACCCGTCTGGTTCTGAATTCGTTCATATCGAATCTGTCGAATATCTCATCCACCCTTTTCTTGAGCATGTTCTGTTCCATGCCATTTAGCTTGCCAAAATAGCTAACAGTCTCTTCGGCGGTTAACCTCTGATAAAGCCCGGTGTCACTTGACAGGAATCCGATCTTTTCCTTGACCTTTTCCGGCTCATCCACAATATCATAGCCTGCCACCTTTGCACTCCCCGAAGTGGGCTTGAGGATGGTGGCCAGAAGGCGCATAAGAGTGGTCTTTCCGGCGCCGTTCAAACCCAGCAGACCGTAAACCCGGCCGGGTTTGCACTCGATGTTGACCGAGTCCACCGCCCGGATTTCTCCCCGTTTTTTGTCGAGGAAGGTTTTGGTCAGGTCCGTGGTGACAATCATGGAGGTATATTATACTCTTTTTGAGTTGAATGGCAAGAAGCAATGGGAAAAAAAGACGTGGGCGCGCAGCTTTCATTTGTGGAGTCTCGGTGCGCTACCAGCCAGCTCATGGTCGTGGCAGAGCGGGCCACGCTTGGACATACTATGGTGAGAAACTGGCCCCAGCCCTTACAGAACCTTTTCATGCTCCGGTTGCCAGGCTGGATCTACTATGCAGAGGAATTTTAGATCGGAATTTCCGGTGTTCTTTATATGCTGGCTTGAATTCGGCGGGACGTAAATGGCCTGCCCGGCATGGACCTCGGCAGATTCATCGTCGATGTACATTATACCTTCCCCTTCCAGAATATAATACACCTCGGAGGTTTTCAACCTATGCGGAAGTGAGCTTTGGCCGGGTCTCACCATCGCGTGGGCCAAGCTGTAACGAATCTTAAGATCTGCCTTATCCGGATGAAGGAGCTCACGGAGAATGGTCCTGTCCCCGGCAATGATCTCCTCGCACGCTTTCAGATCTCTTATGAACATGAGCTGGAAGGAAGGATTACTTGCAGATACACTCCGGGCTTTGATGCCACACAACTGAGAATGATCCTGTCGGGCTATGGCGCTAACGGTTAGGCCACAAACCACCGACAAAAGGCAACCGGTCGCAGACCAAGTGGTTCCTAGTCCATCAAGGCTCCGGATTTGACCCGATCCTCCCACTCCCGACTGTATATCTCCCCCCGGTGATTCGAATGAACCAGCCGGTACACCCCATATCCGTCTTCGTCCACGAAGATGAAGAACACCCCGCCCTGAAGCTCGAAGTAGTGCCACCGCTCCCAGGGAGCCATTCCACGTGCCGCAATGTTTCTTTCTATCTCATCCGGCTGGCCGTAGAGGATATATATCCTGCCCTGGTCGGTATTCCAGCCATCGCTGGCCTCCTTGGTGCTGGAGAAATAGAAGTAGGCATAACTTAAGCGGCGGTAATGTTCGATCTTAAATTCGTTCTCCGGAGTCTCGACGTTCGGGTCTCTTCTTTTCCAGAACTCCCCGATGAAGGTCATTTTGCCGGTGAAGTTCAGATCGTCGAACATGTCCAGCTCCCCGCTGGTTGCGATGTATGCCACCTCTTCTTTGAACCTTTTGATCTCCTCGGCGGCAAGCTCCTCCTCCGACATCTCTCTTATGATGACGAACTTTTTGGTGGAGTGTGCCATCTTTCCCGTGGCTTTGTCTTTGGCTTCGACTTCGAGGATGTATTCTCCTCCGGCAAGAGTGCCAATATTTATTCCGCTCATCACCACCGCCGAATTGCCGGGCTTGGTCTTGGTCTGTTTCCCGAAATCCTTCACCTTCTTACCGGTCACATCCAGAACCCTGTACCTTAGCTCGTACTCCGGTTTTGCTCCCGGAGCATCCTTCAGATTGTATAGCTCGGCGTAGAAGTAGACCATTCCGCCCTGGTGAGTGAAGGTCTGGAAGGGGTTAGGCAGGACCTTCTGGCCCGCTTTGAGAAGACGGCCGGCAGTGGTGTCGGCCTCGATGCTGAAGGCCAGTTGCACGTCACTCAACTGGAGTTCTCGCGTGGAGAATTCTTGAACCCGGGCTTCGTAGATCACTTCGCCAAAGGCCATGGAATTGACGTCCGTAGCCTTGAGCCTGATTCGGTAGTCGCCAGGCTTTAAGTTGATTCCCACCTGATCGATGATTAAGTAATCTATGCTTTTCGCATCGTCTGCATCCTCGACCCTGGACATGGTGTTCCACATCCTGTTGGCCACTTCGTTTCCCTCCTCATCTGAGATGCTCAACTGCATCAAGACCGTAGCCACCAGGCCTTCGTCAGTGGAGACGAACTCAAGCTGTCTTCTGTTGAATGAGTAATATATCTCCACATAGCTTTGTGCGGCGTCGGCATACTCCCGGAAGGAGGCGCAGTCCAGTCCGATTTGAAAGCGCTGAGGCTCGTCAGCCCGCGTGTTTGTAGAAGAAACGGAAAGAAGGCAAAAGAAAAGAGCTAACACCTGACACCACAGGAAAGTTTTTCTCATTTCGATAACTCCTGGATTTTTGTGACAAGTTCAAAAAACCGGTATCCCATCCAATAAGAAACCGACGTTACTTAAGGTAGTCACCGTCAGCTCAGTACCTTCTCGATCTGTCAAACTGTGTTTTTCCATCGTACGGGGGTTGGAGCTCGTACTCGCCGTCTCCCCGGTCGACAAACAAAAAGACCCGGTTCTCCTTATAGTAATGCCACCTTTGAAAGGCACGCACGTCGCGATCAAAGGGGTGTTTTTCCACGTCGTCGGGATGACCGTATGTCATGTATATCCTGCCCATGTCGGTCTCCCAACCCTCCCTGGTTCGCACCGAGAGGTTCTGATTCGCATACTTCAGCCTCCGGTAATACTCGTCTCTCAACTCGTTGTCCGGAGTACCGGGAGTAGGGTCCTTCGATTTCCAGAACGCCAGCCACCGCTCCAAACGCTCCTCCTCCGGCGCCTCCTTTAGCTCCTTCATCTCACTGGAGGAGGCCACGAATCTCAACTGCTCTACAGCCTTAAGATAGTCGTTCTTCAACTGGTTCAAAAGGGACCAGTCTATCTGAAAGGGTCTTTCGATCTTGGCCTTGACTTGATCCTGGTCCACAAGCGCTATGGTCAGGAAATAATCCCCGGAGGGAAACCCCTCCAACGAGACGCTGTCAAAGGCAGAAAACGTCCCGGGTTCCAGCGTCACCACAGTCGTCTCCTGATGGGTGAAGGCTTGGGCCAGGTGGCCGATTTGATAACTGAGAACGTACCCTCCGGACTCCCGGGGAATATCATAAATCTCATAGTAAAACAGAAGAGTGGGGACGAAGTCACCATAGCTTCGAGAGACGCTGGGAATGGCCAACTTCCCCTGTCGGGTAAACTTGGATACGCCGGTGCTGTCCGCGAGATGGCGGATGAACTGGACGTCTGAGAACCGAATCCTGTCCTGGTCGCGAGAAGGGATTTTTAGATCTTTCTCCAGCTCAAAGGCCGACCCGGAGTTTACGTCAATCAGTTTGACCCGAAGCTTGTATCTCCCCGAATAGACCGACAGAGGAACCTTGTTTATCAAGAAATCCGACGTGGATTGCGTCTCCGCATAGCTGCCCACGAAATAATCCTCTTCCATCGAAGTCCCGGTCACCTGTTTGTTGATCTTGTTGGACAGAAAGACCTGTATCTCGTAGGAAGCCCTGAATTGATCGGTGTGTTTGACGAAGGTCAGCGCCCGGGTGAAGATCTTGTAGTATATTTCTACGCGGAATTTCTCCCCCGCGTCCTCCCTGAAGGCGGCCCAGTCGACGAAGAAGAACGTTTCACTCTCCTCCAAATACCCAAAGTCGGTCTGCCCCCAAATTCCGGTGGTTGCAAGCACCAGGCACAAGCAGAACAATGTGATGGAAGTAGCGGATCGCATGTTTGACCTCTCAAAGAAGGTTCTAAGAGCTCCCCCCGCCTCACTGTTATACGCTAATTTCGGCGGCGCAGGATAACCCATTTTTGTTGGTTCCGCTGTAAGAGCTCCCTCTGACTTTCAAGGGACCAAACAAAAGAAACGCGGCCTTACGGCATTCTCGTTATTCATACCGCAGGGAGACGATGGGATCCAGTCTGGCGGCGCGATAGGCGGGATATATTCCGAAGATCAGCCCCACCGACACCGAAAAGGAGAAACCCAGGATGATCCAGAATATAGAGACTCCTGCGGTCAGAGGCGAGACCATCGCCACAAATTTCCCCAGGAGCAAACCGATGACGATTCCCAGAATCCCGCCGCTTCCGCTTAAGGTCATTGCCTCGATCAAGAACTGCCAAAGGATGTCCCCCTTTTTTGCCCCGACTGCCTTTCTGATACCTATCTCACGAGTCCTTTCAGTTACTGAAACCAGCATTATGTTCATCACTCCCACACCACCAACTAATAGACCGATGGACGAGATAACCACCATCACCAAATAGATGGCGCCGGTGATCCTGTTGTACATATCCATCATATCTTCCTGGGTGGAGATGGCAAAGTCGTCCGGCTTGTCATAGGGAACCCCTCTCATTCTCCTTAAGCGCTGCGTAATCTCGTCGATTGCTTTATCCGTAAGCTCAGGGCTTTTGGGCCTGGCCAGCAGAGTCAGCGCCTTGTCTTCAGGGTAGGTCCTTTTGTAGGTGCTCAAGGGTATCAGAACATAATTGTCTTGAGTTTGCCCCAGGAATTTAGGCTTTTTCTCCATAACCCCAACAACCGTGAACTTCTTGCCATTTATCCTTATCTGTTTGCCTAAAGGATCCAGATTCGGAAAAAGCGCCTCCTTCACGTCATTTCCCAGGACGGTGACGGATGCTCTGAAGTTAACATTGCTTTCTGTAAGAAACCTGCCTTCAACTGCAAAGCAATTATTCACGATTTCGTAGTCGGGCCAGACTCCTACCACCGCCGGTCGATTAGCTTTTTTGTCTTTGTATTTGACTTTGTTCCCGCCTCGAGCCCAGTAATGGTTCTCCGGAGAGACCGCTCCCACTGAGGGACAATATTCTCTAATAGCTTCGGCATGCTCAATGGTAATGTCTTTCCTTTTCCTTTCTTCAGCCGATATGCTTCCGAAATGTACCAGTTCGTGTTGAGAGATGTGTATGACATTGCTTCCCAGAGATTCGATCTGTTCTGCCATGCTGTTGTCTAGTCCGGTTATTATGGAGACCATGCCAATGACCGAGGCCACCCCTATCAACACACCCAGCACAGTGAGAAACGACCTCATCTTATGAGTGCGGATGGCGGTCAACGCCATAAAGATTCCTTCTTTGACTTCAAACAGAGTCATAAGACTTTTCCCTTATCTATTCATAGCGCAGAGCTTCGATGGGATCAAGGCGAGCTGCCTTCACGGCTGGATAAACACCAAAGATCAGTCCCACTGAAATGGCCAGGAAAAGACCTATGGTAATCCAAAGGGGGTCAACTGATGCAGGCAGGGGACTGTTCATGGCTACGATCTTGCCCGCACCCAGGCCTAAGAGTATCCCCACTACGCCCCCCACCAGAGCTAGGGTCACAGATTCCACCAGGAATTGCCAAAGCAGGTCTTTTCTTCTTGCCCCCAGAGCCTTACGGATGCCTATCTCTCTGGTTCTCTGGGTTACCGAGACCAACATGATATTCATAATTACTATCCCCCCCACCACCAAGGCTATGGAGGAAATCCCTATCATGGTCAGATAAGCCGTGGAGGTGAACTGCCTGTATAGGTCCATAAGGGTCTCTGCGGTCATCATTCCGAAATCGTCCTTTTTGTGGTAGGGCACTCGCCTTCTGGCTCTCAGAATGACCCGGGCTTCATCCATGGCCTCATTCAAAGACTCGAAGGTTAGTGCTTTAACGATAATCTCAACGCTGAGCTCTCTTCCGTAACGGCGCCCTCCAAAATGCTTAAAAAAGGTGGTTATAGGAATATGCACAAAATTATCTCTGCTTTGCCCCAGGAAGGAACCTCTTTTCTGAGCTATCCCCACTATCTTGAACTTCTTATTTGAAATCTTTATCTCTTTGCCAATCGGGTCAACAAAAGGGAACAACTTATCTTTTATCTCCCAGCCAATGAAAGCTACTGCTCGATTATGCTCCTCTTCGAATTTGGAGACGTATCTTCCCTCTCCTTGTTCCAGCTTGATGTCTATGATGTCAATAACGTTAGCGGTAACTCCGGCTATTCTGACATCATCAAGATGAACACTTCCACGCTTCACTCGCTTACGGGTATCCGCGATGGCTCCAACTTTGTCACAGTCCGTGCAGTTATCCCGTATGGCCTCCATATCGTCTAAGGTAATGCTCTTTCTTTTGAGCGCCTCCCACCATTCGTCGTCACTCATTATCAAACCCCACTTGTCGATGAAGAATGTGTCCGATCCTACGGCGCTGAGCTGGTCGGCAACGTATTTGTTCATTCCAGCAATAATAGAGGTTATGGCGATCACGGTCATCACCCCGATGATCACGCCGATCAGGGTGAGAATCGACCGCAGCTTGTTCGTCACTAGCGACCTTAAAGCGATGAATACGCCTTCCAGAAAGTGCATGCCGAATCCCGTTCTCAGTTTTCAGTCTTCAGTTTACAGTTTCCAATTCTCGGTCCTCAGTTTGCAGTTTTCAGTTTCTTGACCCATGACCCTTGATCCTATCAGTTGACCCTATCAACGCTTTATCCGTTCCTCCTTCTCAATACCCGCAAATCCCGGTGGATGCAAGCAACAGGCCATAGCAGAATAATGTGATGGAAACAATCGACCGCATATTGGGCCTCTCAAAGAAGGTCTTAAGAGTTTCTCCTGCCCCACTCGTGTGCGCGCCTTTCGCTGACACGGGACACCTCTTTTTATTGCCTTTGCAGCATAGAAGTCAACCTGTTTTTCGGGAACGAGAGAAGGCCAACACAGCTCTGCTGCAATGTCCTTATTCATACCGCAGGGAGACGATGGGATCCAGTCTGGCGGCGCGGTAAGCGGGATATATTCCGAAGATCAGGCCCACCGAAACTGAAAAAGAGAAGCCTAAGATTATCCAGAACCAAGAGACTCCTGCGGCCAAAGGTGTGACCATCGCCACAAACTTCCCCAAGAGC
>CBDUQU010000094.1:0-12310 GCA_965369445.1 uncultured bacterium
CACGCTGGAGCTTCTGAGATATTTGATCTGCAATTTCAGGAGATCACCCATCTTGGTCATTGCCACCAGCCGGGGAGTCGAGACGAGCTCCTTCACCAGGAAGTGGATTGAGAATCTGGAGGATCAGAGAATGCTCCGCCGGCTAAACCTTACCGGCCTTGACCAGCCAGAGGTGAAGAACCTGATGGAGGCTTTCTTCGACCAGAAATTAACTGACAATTTCTTTAAATGGCTTGTCGACTACACCGCGGGAAATCCTCTGTTCATTAACGAGACGCTCAGATCGGGCACCGAACAGGACGCATTCTTCTTCGATCCGGTCGAATCCCGGTGGGAGATCAAAGAGGAACATTCTCAAAAGGCCTTAGAGCCTGCCACCTTGCAGAGCGTGATCGAAAGGAGATTGAGCAGCCTGGATGACCTGACCCGGAAGGTGTTGTCGCTTGCCGCCATAATGGGTGAGAGATTCGATTTTGAGACTCTGCAGAACCTTCTTGCCATTTCCCCCACCCGGTTAAGAAGGATAGTGGGTGATCTGATGGTGAGAAATCTGATTCAGAAGAGTTCAGACGAAGAAACGGGAGGTTATCGTTTCACCCATCACGTGGTGCGCCTCCACATCTATGAGGGTCTGAGCCCGGAATTCAGAGAGGAAACACACCAGAAGGTAGCCATCCTTCTGGAGAAGGACCAAGGCAAGAGTGATCTATCCCCGAAGGTGGAGGATTTAGCCTATCATTTCGGCAACGGCAAAAAAGACCGAGGCTCTCTTAAGAAGGCCGTAGATTATCTGATTCAGGCCGGACAAAAAATGCAAAGGCAGTACTCCGAAAGCAAAGCCGAACAGTATTTTCTCCAGGCGCTGGGCTTTATGAAAAACGTACCCTCCTCCAAGGGAAAACACTCGAAATCCTTCAGGCTTCTGGAGTGTTTGGGCGACGTTCAGACCAGGATCGGTAAATCAGACTCCGCCATAGATTCCTATGAGCAGGCCTTGAAGCTGGGAGAAACACACGGACTCCTGGATCAACTCAAGGAAGCCGAAATGTACCGAAAGATCGGCTACGTCTATCACACCATCAGTGATTACTCCAAAGCTATCTCTTATTATCAGCGTGCCTTGAAAAAATTGAAAGACGTGTCCTCTGAGCCTGAGCGCACGGAGTACATTACCATCTGCAATTCCCTGGGTTTAACCCATATAATGAAGGGTGAACATCAGAGATGCGCCAGCTGGTCAGAGAAGGGAATCAAATCCGCTGACAAAAGGAAGCATCTCCGCCTGATAGAACAGAGCTACAACAATCTGGGGATGGTGGCATACAGTCAGGGGAAATATGAGAAGGCCATAGAATACTTCGACCGATGCCTCGAATTTCAACAGAAGATTCAGGATAAGTCCAGACTCTCTGCTTTGAAAGTAAATCTGGGAGTCATCCACCTCAACCTGGGACATTATGACAAAGCTCAAGAATACTATTATAAGGCTTTGAGCCGCGCACAGGAGATGGGTAATCTGTCCTGGAAAGGAATAATCTATAATAATCTGGGGGTGCTTTACAAAGATAGAGGGGAATGGGAGAAGGCACTCGGTTTTCTTGAAAAGAGCTTGAGGATCAGAGAACAGTATGGAGATCGCCGGGGAATGGTATCAGCTCTTGACAATCTGGGAATGACCTTCTCGGCGCAGGGTCAATTGGACAAGGCTTTGGATTATGTGAACCGGAGTTTTGCCATCTGCCAGGAAATAGGGGCTGGAGAGATTCTGCCTGAAATTCAGTCAGATCTGGGAGAGATTCATTTTAGGCTAAACCACCATAAAAAAGGTTTTGATCTGATTAAGGATGCTTTGGATGTGGCAACAAAACAATCATCCAGATCAAGCATGGGAGTAGCACAGCGAGCCTTAGGGCAGTTCTACCTCTCGCTGGAGGAGTGGAAGAACGCAGAGGAGTGGTTATGCCAGAGTAAGAAAATCTTCGAGGAGATCAACTCCCCATTCCAGCAGGCTCGGACCTTGGAAAGCTTGGGGATCTGTCTGGCGCACATGGCGACCTCAGAAAAGCAGGCCAAAAGGCAGGATTTGCTTCAGAGAAGTACGGATACCCTAAAACAGGCTGTGGAGAACCTGTCCAAACTCAATTTAGAGAAACGACTTCTGCTTCTCGGAGAGAAGATCAAGGAGAACCGCTTGGAATCCGACTTGAGTTCGATCCTGCAGGAGATCGAGCAGAAGACCGCGCGCATCCAGGTCGAGAGGGAAGCAGAGGAGAAGCCGGAATCGCCCGCCCCGGTGGGGGTAAGTGGTGACTACATAGATCACCTGCGGATTTACTGCTTCGGTAGGTTCAGGGTGTATCGGCCTTACGAGACCGAGGAGATCCCGGCAAAGGAGTGGGGATCGGCAAAGGCCAAGCAGATCCTTGCCTGTCTGGTGGTGAAGGATGTAAAGAGAATCGGGCTTACCCGGGACAAACTGGTGGATGCTATCTGGCCGGAGATCGATCCGCAGAGTCTGGGCAACACATTTCATGTCACTCTTTCCCATCTCAGAAAAGCAATCGAGACAAAGAAGGGCGAATACCTCACCTCCCAAACAGGCGTCTATCGACTCAACTGGGAAGGCAGGGTCTGGTCTGACGTGGGTGAATTCCTCTCCTGTCTGGACAATGCCCAGCGCTTCCAGAAGGAGCAGAAGTTTCACGTCATGGATTTGGAGTATCAGAAGGCCGCGGAGTTGTACTCTTCCAACCTGCTGGAGGATCTCTACGAACGCTGGGCAGAGGAGGTGCGGGATGAGTACCGGGAGAAATATCACGTCGTCTTCTGGAGGCTAGCCCGATCCGCCTGGGAGAAATCGGATTACGAAAAGTGCATCCACTACCTTCAGTCCCTGCTTCTATCTGACCCTGCGGATGAGGAGGCACACCGGATGATAATGCTCTCCTACGGCCTTCTGGGGAGTCGCACCGCCGCCATACGGCAGTTCAAGGTTTGTGAGGACAACCTGAAAAGATACTTAGACATCGAGCCGGAGCCGGGCACCTTGAGCCTCCATAAGAAGATCAAGCACGGAAATCCAAAAGACTACAGAAAGCTGCTAAGTCTGGTCGGATAGATCAACTTTAGGTCTTCGTTTCATTCAATCAAGAGGAAGCTCTGACATGAAAATCGTAAGCTATCGAGAGCTTGAGCCAAAGGATGATTTCATGATGCTGATGGAGCTGGCCTTCTGGTGGCCCATCTCACCGGGAACGATGGAAGAGAGGATAAGAACAGACGCCAGGCTGAAAGATAGCCCGATCGGGTTCTGTGCGGTGGAGGAGGGCAGGCTGGTGGGATTCGTTGGAGTAATGGATATTCCGACAAGGACTCTCGAAGGTGAAGTGGAAACCATCGGCGGCGTCTGGGCCGTGGCCACCGATCCCGGCTTTGCGCGGCAGGGCATCTGTAAAACTCTAATGGAGAAAGCCCACGACTATTTCCGCGCAAAGAATTACCGCTTCTCCTTCCTCTGCACCACCCGCACCATTATCGCTTATGCCTTCTACCGGAAAACGGGTTACGAGGAAGTTGAAGCTGTCAATCAATTCAAAGGCGCTTTCAAAGTTTTGGATAGGGCCGAATCCGCAGCGAGAAGCGTTAGTCCCACCATCGATCCCGAGAGGATCTATCAGCTCTACGAGAAGTTCGTGCAAGGCAGAACTGGATTCGTGGTGAGACAGAAGGATTTCGTCACCATGTTCGGCAAGCGCAAAAGGTTCGACGAGAAGAAATCGATCTTCAAACAGAACGCATACGCTTTGGTAACGGAGAACCAGGGTGTCATCAAGGTGCAGGACTTGGTGGCTTTAGATAACGCTGCCTGCGAGGAACTCATCGACCAGATAGAGATGGTTGCCCAAAAGGGGGTAATCCACCGGCGTATTGGAGACCAAAGGCTCTTAAGCATCTATAAATCCAGGAGATATCGACTTCAAGAGGAAGACGATGGCGTGATGATGGTCAAGAACCTAATAGATACCAGGATTGATAAGGTCTATGGAGATTCCTTCTACATCGGGGCACTTGACTGGTTCTAAGATTCGCTTTCACCAAAAGAGCCACGGCATGGACTCCTCTTTGGCAAAGCATCCCCCACCTTGATTCTCAGGAGGCCTGATGTTTATCGTTACTTATTCCTGCAAGGTGCCCAAGAGCAAGACCAGACCATATCTGGACCTGCAGAAGGAAGTCAAAAAGATCTATATAAAACACGGGTGCCTATCTTACGAGGTCTTTGAGAAATCTCAAGAAAGTGAGGAATGGCTGGAGATCGGAAGATTTGAGAGCAAGAGTCACTTCAAGAAGGTGGTTGCCCGGGTGGACAGGGACCCGAAAATCCCCGAGCTTTATGAGAGATTCTGCTCAATTATCGAAATTAAGAAGAATCCGGTTCTCACAAAGGACTACATCCAGAGAATCTAACCTATTCCTGTTTTTGTGTAGAGGAGACCTTTAGGTCTCCACAGAATATGGAAAGCTAAAAGCTTTCCGTTACATTTGTAGCAAACAGAAGCCAGAACCTAACTTAAGTTAGGTTCTGGTCCTTATGCTCAGTCCCCGTTCCTGAATAATCTTTTCGTGCCGTCTCCAACAACAATCTGGCAATGGTCTCGTAAAGCTCGGCATTCCTGAATGGCTTGATCAGCACCTCCTGTGCTCCGGCGTCTTTAGCTTCATCCAGCTTCTGCTGTTGGACATGCCCGGTTATCGCTATGATCTTGGAATCCTTGTCTTTCTCCCTCATCAGTTTGATAAGCTCGATTCCATCCATTCCTGGCATTGTGATATCAGACAAGACCACATCGAATTTGTCTTTCTTGAAATGTTCAAATCCCTCACTTCCCTCTAACGAAGTCGTCACCTTATGACCCTTGGATTCCAAGAATCTTTTTAGGACATTGCAGATGGTCTTCTCGTCGTCGATCAAAAGGATGTTTAATCGCCTGTCAATCTTTCCCGGAAGCACGGCTTCTATTTTTGGAGGAGCCTCGGACGGAAGATTTCTGGAAACGGGAATCAGGATGGTAAACGTGGTTCCTTTTCCTGTTTCAGACTCCACCTCGATTCTGCCCCTATAGCTGTTCACTATGCCATAGGTGAGGAAAAGCCCCAGTCCGGTTCCGGGAACTTCACTCTTTCCCAAAGCCCCTTTGGTGGTCACGAAGGGATCGAATATCTTGTTCTTTATCTCGTCAGGGATGCCGCATCCGGTGTCTTTAAAGACGATCCGGATGTTGTCTTTGTATGGCCGCACGTTAACCGTCAAGGTTCCGCCTTCGGGCTGCATGGCATCCCGGGCATTGTTGATGATGTTAAGGTAAACTTCGGAGAACTGCCCCGGGTCGCAGAGGATTTCCGGGATGGGCCTGAAATCTTCAACTACTTTTATGTTGGCTTTTTCCAATTCCCTGCGGCTGAAAGACAAAATATTTTCCAACGGCCTGGTTAAATCCAATAATTCTTTTTTCTCTTTTCTCTCTCCCGCGACCGCCAGCAGGCTGTTGGTGATGCTCGAGCCTCTCCCGGCGTTCTCCACAATGGAATCGAAGCACTCCTTAATCTCCGGGTTGTCAGTTAGGTCCCCACCTAATTCAGCGTTAACCATCATGCCGGCGAGGATGTTGTTGAACTCGTGAGCGATTCCATAAGCCAAGGTTCCCACTGCGGCCAATTTCTCCGACTGGATTAACTGTTCCCTCAGTTTCTCTCTCTCCGTGATATCTCTGATCACGCCGCAAAGCACTTTGCGTCCCCTCAACACGAAGGAGCTGGCTGAGATCTCCACTGGAAAGATCGTGCCGTCCTTCTTCTTGTGATAGCGAAACGGGATCTTTGTAAGCTCTCCGCCCAGGGTTTGCTCAATAGAAACCTCCGACTTGTCGGGTTCTGCCGTAATGTCCGGATGCTTCAATTTCAGGAACTCTTCCCTACTGTATCCATAGAGACGGACTGCCGCGTCATTGACATCCACGAACTGACGTGTCTGCGCGTCGAAAACCATGATCGCATCCGTTTCCGTCTCGAACAGCTTGCGGTATTTCTCCTCGCTCTCCCGCAGCGCCTCTTCAGCCCGCTTGTGCTCGGTGATGTCCGTATGGACTGCAACCAGAACCTCGCCATGTTCGGGATGATCAAACATGCTCACGCTCGCATAGCACCAAAATGGTGTACCGTCCTTTTTGATATTCTTAATCTCCCCCTGCCAACAACCACGTTCTTGCATGATCCCCATAATCTTCTTTGCCGTCTCCTCAGGGCTCTCATCGCTGGGGGCATTCACGATTGAGACGTGCTTCCCCACCATTTCACCAGGCCCATAGCCAAATAGCTCCTCAAATTTCGGGTTAGCGTATGCAATTACACCATCGCTCGCTCGGACCAGATAAACTCCCTCGGACATATTGGCTACAATTTCACTTTGAAGGCGCAAAGCTTCTTCTGCCCGCTTGCGCTCGGTGATATCCTGCACAGTCCCGTATAGCTTTGTGACCCTTCCGCTTTCGTCTTTTTGCGTTTTGATGATGCCGCGATGATAGAGGGCTTTGCCGCTCGGCAGCTTCAAACGATAGTCGGCATCGAATTCCTCACCAAATTCAACAGCCCGCCGCACCTGTTCCTGAAGCTTTATCGAATCTTCCGGGTAGTAGTAGGCCATGTTCTCTTCAAAGGTTGGCGGGCCCGAAGCTGGGTCTCGCTCAAAAAGCCTGTAAACCTCGTCTGACCAGATAATTTGTTGAGTCTCAACATCGAATTCCCAATCTCCCAAGGCTCCTACCCTCTGTGCTTCCTTCAGACGCTTCTCACTCTCCCTCAGCGCATCCTCCGCCCGCTTGCGCTCTTTTTCTCTTTCATCTCTTTCTATTCTCGCATATAGAACCGGCGCCATATGGTCCACGATCATCCCCAGCAAGACCTTGTCCTTTTCATCATAGCCTGTGGGCTTGTTGGCAAGGTGAATAGCGCTAATAACGTTGTTTCGATAAATCACAGGAGCGACTATTGTGTTTCTAACCGGTATATGCCCTTCTGGAGTATTGAACGGTCCATTGTTGGAGTACAGGATCTTTTTCTGTTTCAAAGCCTCGGCCCAGACACCCCGGAATGTGCCTTTTTCGAATATGATTCCTTTATCAGGTACCCGGCATTTGTCCCAATAAATCTCTCTTGTGATAGCAGGAGTAACAAATGCACCATCCTCTCTGAAGTACCCGAAAGTGCCAAACTCACTATTCAGAGTCTCACGAACGACATTCAATACAGCACCGTACGTTTTGTCATCTCCTGTGGTGAGAAAGATTTCGTTTATTTGATTCCTGAGCCTTAATTCGCGCTCTGATTCCCGCAGCGCCTCCTCCGCCCGCTTGCGCTGGGTAATGTCGACCCCAATCTCCAGCACCAAGTCTTCCCCTTCGGTTCCGGGGAAAAGGTCTTCGTAAATCATGTATGTCCGTCCATCTTTGCTGGTCCATTCCCAGGTCTGAGGAGCTCTTGTCTCAAGGACACGCAGGGTGATGCAAGGGTCGCAGGGCTCCTTACGCCCATGGAATACCTCATAGCAGGGATGGTCGCCTGGATCACCAAACATCTCACGGAATCTACGGTTCACATAGGGAACAGAGTAATCAGAGGCCTGAAGGTAGACAAATGCGGGCATGACATCCAGAACGGAAAAGAGCTTTTGACGTTCTTTTTCTACCGCCTCCTCAGCCCGCTTGCGCTCGGTGATGTCTTCATGTAACACGACAACATTTGTTAGCTTGCTCGTTGCATCAAATATCGGGAATAACTTGCTTTTTGTAACCATCCTTTTATCTTCATAAGGCGAAACGAACTCTGTTTCAGGTGTTTCAACTATTTTACCGCTCAAAGCTTCTTTAATGTACTTGACCACACCCTGCCGCACGTTTGCAGGTTCTGTTAGGGCGTTCTTCCCCAAAACCAACTCTTTCTGTGGAACGTTATAGGCTTTCAGAAATGCCCTGTTGACCATCACGCAGATTCCATTTGAGTCTATCACGAAAGTGGGAAGTGGCGATTGCTCAATGAGGCTTTCCAAAAACTGACTTTTGAGTTTGATTTGTTCCTCTGTCCGCTTGCGCTCGGTGATGTCGCGGACAATATGGACTGCACTGATTAACTTGCCTTGTTTATCTACTACAGGGTCAGCCGAGACCGACAGCCAAACGTCTTTTTCGGGCAGATAGAACTCCGCCTCTTCACGTTTCTTCGTCTGCCTCATCTTCTCGATGGGACACCGGTCCGGAGGTGCGTCCGTGCCATGAACCAGCTGGTAACACGTCTTTCCGGGCAATTCGTTGACTGACCGGCCGAGAAACTTTGCGGTGGCAAGATTCGCTCTGGTTATCTTGAAGTGAGGATCAAGCACCATAATTAGATCTTTTGCCGAGTCAAAGGTGGTTCGCCACCCGGCAGCAGCATTCTCTAAGGCCTCCTCCGCCTGCTTGCGCTCCAGAGCTATCGAGGCCTGATTTACAAAAGTCTCTATCACATTCTTGTTCACTCTGCTATTCTTTGAGGCCAGAATAGTGACGCTGCCGAGAAGCTTCCCTTTTCGTCTCAACCCTATGGAGTAAATCCCTTTGATGCCGACCATCTTCTCGATTTGCTGGCATACGGTCTTGGGAAATTTCTGGAAGAGAACCGTGTACAACCCTCCCTCAACCTTCGCCAGCCTTCCGCCGGTGAGCGCGTCCTTGGCCTCCTGGAATATGCCGGAAAGAGATATGCTGGTGGTTTTTCTTCCTAACAGCTTGTCGATCATCTTCAACTTTGCTTCCCCGATGCCCAGTACCTTGCGCACCTGCAGCGTGTCATTCTCCAGGTCGATTGAATTGACGGCCACTATGCCCTCGTCGACGAACTGCTTCACCTTCTCGCATATGAAATCATACATATCCCTCTCAGGCGGGAAGTCAACCAACTGCATGGCAGCTTCCGACATCTCCCGCATCTCCTCCTCCCCCCGCTTGCGCTCGGTGATGTCGTCAAGGACAACAAGGTTTCGGTCATCCACAGGAGAGAATCGAAAGAGAACATGGCGGACGGAGCCATCCTTGCATGTGACCTTTGTTTCCAGAGGCTCCATCTCAGTCTTCTCTCTCCTTGCCTTCTTAACAGCCGATTCCCATCTCTCCCTGACCTCTCGTCGGTATTCCTCGTCCGGGTAAGCCAAGGGCCACCAGTCCTGTACTGTGGGAAGTTCCTTCAAAGTATAGCCAAACAGATCCACAAACTTTCGATTCACAAATTCGGTGTTGCCGTTTCGATCTGAGATAACCATTGGCACAGGCGAAGCTTCAATCACCTGTCGAAACTTCTTTTCGCTCTCCTGCAGCACCGGCTTGGCCACCTTCCTGGAACGGTCGCCGACTTCCTTTGATTCTCTCTTATCCTTTTCCATTGTTCAACCCCCGTCTCACAATTGATTCGAACGCGCAAGAACTCTCAGTAGTTTCTTGTTCAAGCTTTATGTTTTGAGATAGCTCCCCCTCGTCTTTTCCCGGTTGACAGTCGTAGTTCAATCATCTTACAAGATACCCGGAACGATGGGGCCTGTCAAGCAGAAATCATTCCCGCATTGGTTATAATCCCTATCTTTAGGCTGACAGCATAGGGACGGAGTTCACCTCCGACCCGATGGTGGTGGGTGGAGACCGACGAGAAAATCCGTCCACCTCTTCCCCTAACCCCTTCCCCACTTCGAGAGGGAATAAAAGGGGGTGAGGTCTTTGCGGTCTTGCGCTCTTCCGTCGGCATCGGCAAAGACTAAGAATTTTTCATGCGATACTTGACTTAAGAGTTCATTTAGACTATATTCCGCCAAAGTTTTTAGCCCTTGAAGTATGAGTTGAAACGATGAAGCCCATAAAAGTCAATCCGCTGGTTAGAACGGTCCTGAACTGGACCAGGAGGCTTCTCTTCAAACCAGAAGCTTTCTCTTTCAATCAGAAGACTAGCGAGACTCAGAATGTGCTTATATGCATGCCCGCCGACATAGACCGGTTCGCTATGGCCAGAGATCTCCTCTCAACCTTTGTGGGCATCTTCCGGGAAAAGAAGGTCTATGTTCTTCTCCCCTTTCTGGAAGCGGAAGGGTATCTCTCCAGCTCCGCCACCTACCAGGTCATCTCTGCCCAGAAAGGTGATTTGAACCTCTTCTCCCTTCCCAGGAAGCAGTTCATTCGAAAATTGAAGGATCGTCAGTTTGGCATTTCCTTAGACCTTGACTTAGAAGATGGTTTCTTCAGTTGTTATCTTTGCGCCAGATGCGGAGTTCCCATGCGGATAGGGCCAAAGCGAAAGAATGCCTTTCCCCTTTACAATATCGAACTGGAGGTCTTGAAGGATAGATTCGGCTCCAGGGAGGTGTATGAGGGGATGGCAAAGACACTCAAGAGTCTGTTCAGTCAGAAAAGAAAAGGAATACCTAATCCTGCCTAAATCGGTGAAGGGTGCACATGTTTCTATCCAAGCTTCAGATATTAGGCTTCAAGTCTTTTCCCCAGAAGACGGAACTGCATTTTGACAAGGGGATGACTGCCATCGTGGGGCCGAACGGCTGCGGCAAGACCAACATCTTGGATGCCATCAGATGGGTGTTGGGCGAGCAGCGAACCACGCTGTTACGATCCGCCAAGATGGAGGAGGTCATCTTCAGCGGAACCAAGGACTTGAAGCCATTGGGTATGTCCGAGGTGAGTCTGATCATTGAGAACTCCCAGGGGCTCCTGCCCGTCGATTATGATCAGGTCACCGTGACCCGTCGTCTTTTTCGCTCCGGGGAGAGTGAATATCTTCTGAACAAAAACCCCTGCCGATTAAAAGACATAACCGAGCTGTTCTTGGATACTGGCGTGGGAATTCATGCCTACTCGGTGATGCAGCCGGAGATGGTGGAAGCCATCCTCTCGGACAAGACGGAGGAACGACGTTTCCTGTTCGAGGAGGCGGCCGGCATCACCAAATACAAGCTGAGAAGGAAAGAAGCGGAGAGAAAACTGGAACATACCGAAACCGATCTTCTACGCCTGGGGGACATCTTAACCGAGGTGGAGAAGCAGACCAACTCCCTCAGGAGACAAAAAGGCAAAGCGGCAAGATACAAGAAGCTGACCGAGGAGATCAGGGAGTTGGAGATTAAGATTGGCTGCAGCGAATTTCAGATCTTCAAGGAAAAGGAAGTGGAGCTGGACAACAAATCCAAAGCCCTCGCGGATCAGACTCAAAAGGCCACCGCTGATTTAGGCAAACAGGAGGCGGAGGTAGAAGAGTTGAGACTGAAGCACCTGGACAAGGAAAAAGAGTTCAACTCGCTGCAGAAGGGAATCAATGAGCTCTCCGAAAAGGGTTTTGAGATCGAGCGGGAGATATCCATAGGTCGGGAGAGAAGGTCGAATTTAGAACAGCTAATTGCTAAGAATAAAGAAGAGATACAAAGCCTGGAGACTCGACTTTCCTCCACCAGGAACGAAAAAGAGGCAAAGAAAACGCAGCAGGGTGAACTGGGCGCGGAGATCGAATCAAAAGAGAATGCTTGCCAGGAGATCGACAAAACTCTCCTGGACAACGACGAGAAACTTGCATCGTGCAAAGAGAAATTGGAAAAGCTCTCCTCGGAGTGGCAACAGGCGAGCGATGATCTAAGCCAATTAAAAAGTGAGAGGGAAAGCACAAAAGCTCAAATCGAGGAGTTGAAACAACGGGATGCCATGTTTTCCGAGGAGATGGCTTCGGTCCGGCGAAAGATCGGTGAAATCTCCGAAAGGTTTGAAAGTCACGCCTCCAGGGATGAAGGCAAAAAGAGAGGGCTGGAAGACAAAATCCGGGAACTGGCGCTTCTGAAGGAGAATATCGAGCAGAATCGCTCCGATTCAGCCGGGCTCGCCTCGCAGGAAGGAAAGATAAGAACCGCTCTGGAGGGAGATAAAACCAAGCTGGAGATGCTAAGGCAAATCTCGGAACATTATGAGGGGTACGGCCAGGGCGAGAAGTCCGTGCTTTCCGCCAAGGACCGGCTCCCCGGAATCATCGAAACGGTGGCCAATCTGATCGGCACGGACGTCGAATATCTCAAGGCGGTCGAGTCGGCATTGGGCACGTCCCTTCAGTTCATCGTCTGCCGTGACGTCGACTCAGCTTTGAGAGCCATCCAATACCTCAAGGAGCAGAAGGCAGGACTGGCAACCTTCTTGCCGGTAGATAAGATCGACGCACGAGAAATCAGCCCGCGTCGAATCGATCTGGG
>CBDUQU010000095.1:0-11982 GCA_965369445.1 uncultured bacterium
GCCACCTCTCTGCCTGCTCGACTTTCTGCGGTGCGTTTTTCACTCTCTTCTTGGTCTTACTCTTTTTTTGCCTGTCCCCATAATAGTGATAGTAGTAATAATAATGATAGGAGCCGTACGCGCTCTTCGCCTCGATCTTGTTAAGAACCGCTCCCATCACCTTCGAGTCGACGTTTTCCAAGAGAGTCTTGGCCCTGGCCACTCCCTGCCGGGAGGTTTGTCCGGCGCTGATTACCAGAAGTACCCCATCTAAAAGACGAGACAAGACCGCCGCATCGGTGACCGCGATCACCGGGGGACAGTCGAACAGTATCATCTGATATCTGTCCTTCAGCTCCGCCACGAACTCTTTCATCTTCTCTGAGGCTAAAAGCTCGGATGGGTTGGGGGGTATCACCCCGCAGGTGATCAGGTCCAGATTCTCCGCCGGAGTTTTCCTGATTATCCCCTCCAGGGGCACTTTCCCCGCAAGATGGTTGGTTATCCCCGGCTCCTTTTCGGTGCCGAACACCGAGTGCAGGATGGGCCGGCGGAAATCGGTATCCAAAAGCACAGTCTTCGTTCCCATCTGTGAGAAGGTGATGGCCAAGTTTGCCACCGTGGTGGATTTTCCTTCCCCCGGGCCCGGGCTGGTGACAAGTATGCTCTGGGAAGGACGATCCAGATTGGAGAACTGAATGTTGGTTCTCAATGTCCTGTACGCCTCGGATACGGGAGACTTAGGCGCCGAATGTGTCAGTAGATGAGATGCTACCACCTGGATTTCTCCGTCCGTACCGGTTCCTCTTTTAGCTCGTCCTCTCTGTTTATGTGCTGCCCTGATTTTGGGTACATGCCCTAAGACCGGCACACCCAGACCCTCCACCTCCTCGATGCTCTTCAGAGAGGTATCCAGAGACTCAAGCAGGAGTGCGATTCCCCCACCCATAAGGAGACCCAGAAGAGCTCCCAGAAGGAGGTTCAACTTTTTTTTCGGTTTAATCGGAAATTCGGGAGGCACCGCCTTGTCGATGATTCTCACGTTTCCTATCTGTCCCGCCTCCTTGATTCGAGCCTCCTCATACTTCTCCTTGAGCATCAGGTAGATGTTCTCGCCAACCTTGGTTGACCTCTCCAGCCGGGCCAACTCCAGGCTCTTCTCCGGCAGCATGTTCATCCTGGTATTATATCGCTTTACGATCTTCTGCAGACCGTCGGCCTTGGCAGAGAGCGAGTGTATCTCGATCTCCAGGCTCAGTATCTCTCCCACGAGATTCTGTGAATACGCCAGTGGATCTTTCAGGGTGAGCTTTCGAGAGACCAGTTGATTGATCTCGGCAATCAGTTTGTTCTTGGCCTCCTTGATCCGGTTTAAGATCTGCTGCAGCTTGGGATGGGTTTCCTCCACCCCCTGGGACACGTATTCAGCCCGCATGGCTTCCAACTCCGCCATCTCGTTTCTCAGGTTTTGAATTACCGGGGTGGAGATCTGGGTGATCTCGTCTAAAAGATTTCCCTTCCTCTCATCCAGTTGTGCCCTCATATAAGCCAACCTTCTCTGGTTGGATTCCAACTCGATCCTGGCCTCATTTAACAGTGACTCGAATTCGGCCACCTGTCTGATCAGTTCCTTGGTCTCGTCGGGAAGGGCCGTAACCGCCTCGGACTGCATATAGTTCTTCTGTTCTTCCTCAGCCAGAAGGAGACTGTCGCGGACGATCTCAAGCTGATTCTCCAGGAATCGTCTAACCTCGGATATCTCGCCCCTGCTGATCTGGAGACTCTTCCTGTGGTATTCCGAGGCAAAGGTATTGGCCAGAAAAGCGGCCATCCGGGGATTTTCTGCAGTAGTCTTGACCACAATTATATCCGTATCCCGGATGGGAGAAACCTTCAGATTCTCCTGTATCATTTTGATCAACAGGTCTTTTAGGATAGGTGTTTTTTTATTGGACGCTGCCATGTCTTCGAATGTCTTCCGGTAGGGAGAGTCCAGCACCGCATCGACCACCGCTTCGGCCAGAGTGCGGCTTTTGATTATCTCCACCTGGTTTCTGATCTTGCTTTCCGATCTCATCATGGTGGACATGCTGAAGAGATAGTCCTCCATTCCTCCTTCCTCTTCTATCATTATGCTGGTGCTCGCCTGATAGATCGGCGTCATCAGAAACGAAAATGCTGCCGCGGAGCCGGCAAGGCACAGGAAGGTGGCGAGGATCAGCCACTTTTTTCTGAGCAGTATTCGCAGATAATCGTTAAGGGTATTTTGCCTTTCGTCTGACTGGGGCACTTTCTTCTCCTTTCGTCGGTTTCTGGTTTAATCCATGGCGAGCAGTACCACACTGGTGATCACTGCCACGTTGTAGATCACCCCCAGAAATTTCCCAAAGAAAACTCTCTTCCTGGGGACTATGAGGGTGTCTCCGGGTTTTATCTCCGGCAGAAGGTCGACCTCTCCCTTCTTTAATCTCCGGCTCACGTTGATTACCAGGTTGTGTTTTTCGCCGTTGAAGTTTCGAACCAGTCTCACCTTTGACAGCTTCGCTTGCTCTGTGGGTCCGCCTGCAGCGGAGAGGACGCTTATCAGATCGATTCCGTCGGGAACGTACTGGGACCCTGGTTTCTGTACCGCTCCCCAAACGTTGACCTTCATCATCAGCTTGCTCTCCGTCCCTCTCTCCAGATAATATTGAGAGGCGCTCCGCTGCTGGTAGAAGGAGGAATCACCCTCGCTCTGAGCCAGAGAGATTCCACCCAACACAAAAAGCACCAGGTATGCGGTTGCCGCCAGCCCGGAAAGCTTGTTTACCGTCTTCATCTGTTGCCTCCTTGTATTTAATATTCAAACTCACTCTTGGTTTCGCAGAGGGCCAACCTCCATCTGCGCGACCGGGTCTGCTCGATTTGCTTCCTCCCCGCCTTCAAACAGTCTTTCTCCTTTTAATATTCTGAGAGGGTTTTGCACGAAAAGTTTCCCTGCCTTTTTCTCGTCCGAAAGCCGGATTACTTTGTTGAAAGCCTGACGCAATAGAGTCGCTGAACGGGAATAAGGATCGTGTGCGTCGCTTGCCACCACGTGAACAAGATTCTGCCCGAGTAGAGATTCCGCCATCTTCCGGCAGGGCTTGCCGAATTGTCCCAGGAAGCTCCCGGCGTTGATCTGCGTCAAAGCTCCCAGGTGAATTAACTTTCTGAGGCTCTCCAATTGAGTCATCTCGCTGAGGCTTCTCTCCGGATGGGCGATGATGGGCGTTATGTTCTCTAATTTCAGAGCATAGATCACCCGGTCCACGCCTGTGGGCAGTCGACCCAGGGGCATTTCCACAAGGACGTATTTTCCGGTCTGGTTCAAACTGAAGAAACTGAATCCGCTCAAAGACCGCATATCTTCCCGCAGGTAAATCTCCGATCCGAGCATCAGTTTAATATCGAGTTTTCTTTTGATAACCCGAGAGTGCAATAGTTGGAACGTGCGGTTTATCTTCTCCTCCAGGGTCAGAGTGATGCCATCCAGTATATGAGGGGTGGCGCAGATGATCTCGACGCCAGAATCGGCTGCCTGGCTGATCATCTCAAGGGAATCCTCCATGGTCTTTGCGCCGTCGTCCACTCCGGGCAGTATGTGGGCGTGTATGTCTATCATTTGGAATTGGGCCGTGCCAGTCTTTCTCTAAGAAGACTGAGTTTAAGAAGTCTGGGATTTGCCTTTCCGTCTGAATAGGGCGTAAATCCGGTGCAGACGTTTTGCGTTAGGCAAAAATGTGGGGACGTTTTTTAGTATGTGGGGACGTTCGTTTATTCTTATCGGCAGATGGGTGAAAACTTTAACGGCTGTTTTGGCACTTTTGACGGAAAAAGGAGTGTGATCTGCTTATGGGGGATGAATCGTGAGATTATGGTCAGTTAGCCGGGGCCAAGGATGCGTACGGGATGGCGTTGAGGTCCAGATCCGACACCTCGCCTCTGGACAGACGAAAGTCTCCAGCCGCGGCAATCATAGCGGCATTGTCCGTGCAGAGAATGGGAGAAGGGAGGAACACCTCGAGGCGTCGTTTCTCGGCTTCCTCCTTAAGTCTTTTCCGCAGGCGTCTGTTTCTGGCTACGCCTCCGGCCAGTGCGATCCTGGTGGTGTTCTTTGCCAGACACGCCTTGATTCCCTTCTCCACCAGAACGTCAACCACCGCCTCCTGAAAGCTGGCGGCGACGTCGATCCTGTGATTCCCCAACTCTTCCTCGGACAGCCTGGAGACGTAAATGGCCACCGCCGTTTTCAGACCGCTGAAGGAAAAATCAAAACTCCCCTCTTCTAAGTAAGCCCGGGGAAACTTGAAGAAGTCGAACTTGCCTTGTGGTGAGGCCTCATCGATCGCCGGCCCTCCCGGATACCCCAAATTCAACACCTTTGCCACCTTGTCAAACGCCTCTCCGGCCGCATCGTCCCGGGTTTGGCCCATAAGCTCATAATTCCCCTTGCCGGCGACATATACTAAGTTGGAATGACCTCCGGAGATCACCAGGCAGACGAAAGGAGGGGAGATTTTTGGATACTCCAGAAAGTTGGCGAAGATATGGCCCTCTATGTGATTGATCCCGATGAGGGGAACCCCCAGAGAGTAGGAGAGAGCCTTGGCGAAGGATAATCCTATCAAAAGGGAACCCACAAGTCCCGGTCCATAGGTAACCGCCACTCCCGCTATCTTTTCCAAAGAAGTCTTAGCTTGATCCAAAGCCTCGTTGACGACCGGAACTAAGGTTCTGATGTGCTCTCGAGAGGCCAGCTCCGGAACCACACCTCCATACTTGTTATGCACCATCTGCGAGTAGACCACGTTGGACAGAATCTTGTTGCCGTCTTTGACCACACTGGCAGCGGTCTCGTCACAGGAGGTCTCGATGCCCAGGATCAACATATTCCTCTCATCGAATTTTGTTTCACTGGAGGATTAGCACGCCAAGAGAATCCCTCGTCGGGCGCGAATTTTAGCCGGGGAGATGGAGGCTCTGGCTACTTTGATTGGATTTATCGAATACGTTTATGCACACGCCAGTCAACATGAAGTCGCATTCAAGTCTAGCGTGCACCAGGTTTACTTCGTGGACGCTTCGACCGAGTCCGGCTGGGCCCGGTTCAGGTTAACTTTCGGCGGCAGCTTGACCTGAACCGGAAGCATCACCGTCTCATTTCTCTTTACGTCAGCGCAGTTAACGGTCACTCTTATTTGTTCTGCTCCTATCTTCTGCACCATACTCTCGGCGCCGGAGATGATCACGTCTATGCTGTCCGGTTGAATGGTAATCTCTCTTCGTTTCGGAACGTTAGTCAATTCCACCGGCAGACGGGAGATGGTTCTCTCCACGGTTCTTTCAATGTTTTGCGAGAAGTTGATCTTGGATGAGGACAGAGCCAGATTGTAGCCTTCGGGCAGAACCAGGTCGACCTGATCGGAAACGGGCTCGTCTGCGTCCTCTATGACTATTTCCTGGGTGCTGATTACTTTCAGATCCCTCACCCACATTCGCGGCCCCGAGATCGTCACCTCTTCGGGATTGTAATGCAGTTCGCCCACCTTCTCAAATCCTTCTGCAGGCGCTACCTTGACTTCAGGTTGCACTTTGAGCTTTTTTTCCATTGAGTAGTCGAGCCACACTTTTAAATTCTTGGAGGGAAGAATTCCGGTGACCCTGAGCTCCAATCCCTCCGGGATGGGCACCTGTTCGGGCTCTATGGAATAGTCCGTCTCCCCTCTCTTGAACTTCTGGGCGTCTATTTTGATGCTTTTTTTATCTGCCAGCAGGAGTTTTAAAAGGGCCTTTCCTCTGCCCCGGACTTTGATGTCGATGTGATCGGGTATCTGTTCCGCTAAGATCAAGCGCTCCGGAACGTCTAAGATCTCCAGCGGAAAAGTGTGGCTGTGCTCATATTCCTTGTCGGTGGCGACGTGAAACCAGAGCAGCAGAGCCATGACGATAGCCGCCAGCTTGAACCAGAAGCTCTGGAATATGATCCGCCACATGTTTTAACTCGCGTTAGAATATTGGGGACGAAGCGCAGATCTTTTTCGCGCAACTTTCGAAAACGTCAACTCAAAGATTCTTATTTGTCTGAAAAGCCGATGGGCTTGCCAAAGCTTATCTCCCCGTTGTCTATGCGAATGGAAAAACCGCACTGGGGATCGGAACATACCCAAGCCTTATAGGTGATGGCGGCACCTTCCCGGCCGTAGTCTGAAAGGGGCAGAAGCACGCCTCCACCACATTTCTTGCAGTCAGGAAAAGCTCTCTCCATACCTTCCCCACCTCCTCCCTAAAGGTACCTCACATTTTATCTCACTGCACTTCGTCCACCATAGCCTTAGATAATCAAAAACTCAGCCCGTGTCAAGCCGATTACTCCACTTGGGGAATTATATTTCACGAGCGTGGACGACTGGTGAAGAGGAAAGGGGGAATGTAATAATCGGCCCACAGCACAAACTGTCTCTTTCACCCTGGATCGTTCTGCCCGGAGATTGCCCCCGGTGCAAAGATCAACAGGTGCGGTCAAAAGTGCACGAATCCCATCTTTTTCAAGTTCCTCGACCGTCCCGATTTCCGGATCAGCTTGACTCCCAGTCTTTTCTCCACCATCTCACCGATTACGGAGAAATCTACTTTCTTCTTGACCAGGTCGATCCTGGAGTGGTCCTTTCGGTCGACGGTGAACAGAAGCTCGTATTCCTCGCCCGAAGTGAGCGCCCATTCCACAGGAGATTTCTTCAGCAGCGAGGCCGGCTTCAGACACTTAGACGATATGGGTATATCTTTCTCACGCACGACCGCGCCCAGCCGGCTTTCTTCCGCCAGATGAAAGAGCTCAGAGGAAAGCCCGTCACTTATGTCTATCATGGAGTTTATCTTCAGACTCCTCACCAGGGCCCTCGCTTCATTGATGCGCGGTTCCGGTTTTAAGTGCTTTCGGGCAAGAGAAGGTTTCTGGCGGCCATACCTCTTCAGAGATTCCAGCCCCGCCTGAGCCTCTCCCAATCTTCCGGTGACACAGATTAAGTCTCCTCTTTTCGCTCCGCCCCTGGTCACGAGATACTTCTTCTCCACTTCACCCAGAAGGGCGATGGAAACGAAGAGGTCTCTCGGTACGAGGGTGGTGTCGCCCCCGATGATCTTGCAGTCATGCTTGCGGGCAATCTTCGATATGCCTCTATAGATTGAAAGCACGTTCTTGACCGGCATCGATTTGGGCAGGCCGATGGTCACCAACGCAAACTTGGGCAATCCTCCCATGGCGGCGATATCGCTTAAGTTCGCTGCCATGGCCTTCCAGCCCACCTCCTCGAAGGTGAAGTAGCTCAGATCGAAGTGAATCCTCTCCACCAGTGTATCCGTGGTGAAGATCAAAAACCGCCCAGGGGAAGATTTTATGATTGCAGCATCGTCACCGATGTTGACCGGCACCCGTTTGTCAGAGGAAAAGATTCCTTTTCTGATCTCGTCGATCAGCCCAAATTCACCGAGTTCGCGTATCTTCATCTGGGAATCTCTCCTGCGGTTTTGAGGAAGGGCAGAGAAAGGAAGTCAAGGCTCAAGTTCGGCTTCTCTGCCCTCAATTAGAATCTCTGCCTCTTCTACTCCAGGAAATTGCTTTGCCGTGTTCTTTATGGCAGTTATGATGGCTGTGACGGCACAGGAACCCCCGCCGTATGAATACAGTTCTTTCGAGAAATCAACGTAGGCTATCCCATCTTTGATTTTTACGCTCTTTACCTCCACTCTGTCTCCCCATTCAGTGAACTCTCCATCTGCGCTTAGGAATCTCTTGCCCCATGCATCTATCTTTCCACCTCTACGATGGTAGTCTTTAATAACAGCCGAGTACGTCTCTTCGTATCGTGCAATCTGCCCTCCAGCTGGTATGCAGCTGTGATAGCCCTGATTTCGCTCGTCGTCGGTAGGACCTTCTATCAATAGCTGTAATGCATAGAATGCCGCCATTTCGACTTTGCTGGTCATCGGAATGTCGCGCGTCACCGGGTCGTCGCAAGCGCAATCATCCGCCATGATTGCATACTTGTCGAAGTATGCTTTTACGCAGGTGATCGGTGGAGTTTTCTGTCTAGCCGCGCAACAAAACAGGATACAGGTTCCTGCAATCACGAGAAGAATGACCACAATGACAGCGCGGGCTGAAGAAAAAACGGAGTCATTCGACGAATTCGTTTGTAGGGGCATGACTAGCTTTTTGGGTATTCCTTCGAAGTAGAACCTAACTTAAGTTAGGTTCTGGCTGAAAACGCTTCATTCTCGCAGACTGGGGTTGTTCCAGAAGAATCTGGTCGCTCCCTGGGGCGTGCCAAACCAGATATGATCTCCATCCAGAACCAGATCCTGCACGTCGTTGTCCAGAAGCCCATCCTCGGTGGTGTATTTGACCCAGATGTCGGTAACCCGGTTCAGTTTCCACACCCCGTCCCTGGTTGCCACCCAAACGTTTTTCTTATCACAGACAAGCTTAACCACGTCTACCTCAGGGAAGTTCATCCTGTTGTCATAGACTCTTCTCTCGTCGCTTACCGGGCTATATCCTAAAATCCCCATATCTGTCCCGAACCAAATCTCCTCTCTTCCGCTTGAGATTTTTTGATTGGACCACCGGGCGATGGATCTCACCTCGCCGGTTAGGAGACCATCCGGCGTTGCGAATCTATACCAGGTTTTCTTCTCCTTGTCCAGGGTATACACTCCGTGCTCTGTACCCACCCAGACGTAGAAAGAATCTGTAAGTATGGAATAGATATACAAGTCCTTGATCAATCGGTCTTTTATGGCCGCCAGTGAGTCGCGTGCCAGATCATAAACTGCCAATCCCTCTCTGGTGCCGATCCAGAGATATCTTCCGTCCGATTCCAGTGCGGTGACCTCATCGTTGGGCAGGCCCTTGAAGGTGTTGTGAGATCTCCAGGTTGAGTCCTTCTTTTTCATGAGGACTAAGCCTCTTTCCGTACCGAACCAGACATGGAGGCTGTCGACTTCCATGGCATAGACCTGGTTGCTTGTCAGGAAGGGGACTTGTTCGACGGAGAAGTAGTCCCAGGTTTCGCTTTTTCGGTCGTACCTGGTGATGCCGCTGGAAGACCTCAACACCCCGGTACCGGCGAACCAGACTTTGTCTCCGTCGATGAGTATGGCCTTGACGTCTTTGTCATACAATCCGTACCTGAGCATC
Source organism: uncultured bacterium (assembly GCA_965369445.1). Taxonomy (GTDB): domain Bacteria; phylum Zixibacteria; class MSB-5A5; order MSB-5A5; family SM1-73; genus SM23-73-3. Next base: position 9,197 of record CBDUQU010000095.1, read on the forward strand.
TTCAATTCCAGACGACGCAGGGACGCCTTGCCCGCATTCAATCCCCAGGTGCCGACCCACAGCTCGTCGTCGAAATCCCCTCTTAGGTAATTAGTGATGGGATATCTATCCAGATTGTCATCCATCACCCAATCGCTGCCTGCGGTGGTGGGGCCGAAGTCGGTGAAGAGGTCGGGCAGAGCGAAATTGGAGGTGTCGCTTCTCGACAAATGCTTAGGAAACTCATATTCCCAGGACCATTGCCCTACAACCTCATGATAGTATGCCGCACCCCCATAAGTATCCGCCCAGATCTCATCGGTGGCGGGATCGTAAGCTATGTTTCTTATCCAGTTGTCCGGCAGGCCGTCGCTGGTGGTGAGTGGGGGATCCCAGTGGTGGTTGAAGCGATCATAGCGGGTCACCCCTCCCGTGGTTCCGAAATACACGTGATCGAAATCGTAGGCAATGGAGGTGACGTATCGAAACACAGAATAGCTGACCCAGTCTCCCTCCAGATATTTTCCTTTGGAATGGGCCAGGGTCGACAGGATAAAGACGCACAGAACAGAGATCGTTATCCGGCACAAAGAGGTTCTGGCGGCGGTTTGAAATCTACCCAACACTCGCTCTCCCAAACTGTTGACCTTCTTTAGTTTACCGTCGACCTTTTCAACTAACGGTTCAAGAAGTCTGAAGCCACCCCTGCCAGTACGGCAGCGCCCATCTTTATGACTTCCTCATCCACGATGAACTTAGGATGATGCCAGGGATAGACGGCACCCTTCTTCGGGTTTCTTATTCCCAGCCTCAAAAACGTACCGGGCACCTTCTGCAGGAAGTACGCAAAATCCTCTGCGCCCATCTCCGGTTTCTTGATCTCGAATACGGCCTGCTTCCCGAAGATTCTGGCGATGGTGCCCCGGGCTAAATCTGTGGCCTCGGGGTGGTTTATGAGCACGGGATAGCCAGGAGAATAGGTCAACTCAAAGGATGCACCGGCGGCCCTGGTGACCCCTGATGTTATGCTCTTTAAAAGAGCCGGGATCTTTCGTGCCACCTCCTTACTCAAGCTCCGGGCCGTGCCCTTTAGCATCACCCTGTCACATATAATATTACGTGCAGTTCCCCCCTCAATTTTGCCCACACTTATGACCACCGGCTCCACGGGATCTATCTTACGGGAGGGGATGGTCTGCAAAGCCTGAATCACCTGCGAGGCGACGACTATGGCATCCACCCCCTGGTGGGGTCTGGCACCGTGTCCGCTGCTGCCTGATATAGCTATATCGAAATCGTCCACCTGAGCCATGAAGGGACCATTTTTCACGCCAATCTTGCCCACGGGAATTCCTGGTTCGCAGTGCAGTCCGAATATGCCGGAGACGGTCGGGTTCTTCAAGACCCCGGCCCGGATCATAGGCTTGGCGCCTCCAGGGATAAATTCTTCGCTGGGCTGAAAGATGAATTTCACGTTTCCGTTCAATTCCTCCTTCAGTTGAGAGAGAATGACAGCCGCGCCAATCGCACACGCCATATGCACATCATGCCCACAGGCGTGCATCACCCCTTTGTTTCTTGACTTGTATGGAAAACCCGTTTGTTCCTCGATTGGCAGAGCGTCCATGTCTGCCCTCAAGGCCACGGTCTTTTCCCTCTTCCTTCCGGTGAGAAGTCCGGCTAACCCCGTCTTGGCTATTCCGGTTTTGGTCGGGATGCGAAGCTTTCGCAGTTCCTTCGCTACCCGCTCCGAGGTTTTGAATTCATGGAAAGACAATTCAGGATATTGATGAAACTCTCTCCTGAGCTTTACCAGCTTTGGGGATATCTTCTTTGAAATGGCCGTAATCGTCTTAGCAGTCTCAGCCCGCACGTTTTTCCCCTCCGTTTACAATAAGATACGGTTTTGCCAATCTCTCTTAGGCTGTCAACGGATTCAGTGGATAAAAGGGAATGCTGGTCGCGTCGTGATCCGTTTCATCCGCTGACAGCTCTTAGAATCTGTCAACGGATTCAGCGGATCAAACGGAATGCTGTTCGCGTTGTGATCCGTTCTTTCCGTTGACAGCATCTAATAACGCAACCGGAATTGCTTCCATCATGTCTCCGGCGATCATGCCCATCTCCCCTTTTTCTTCTGTTGCCAGATCTCCGGTAAGGCCGTGAACATAAACGCCTGCACAGGCTGCTTCCAGCACGATCTCTTTTGCGTCCTTATCCTTTTCCAGCATCAACTTCTGGGCCAGAAGCCCAACGATGATTCCGGTCAGAACGTCTCCTGAGCCGGCGGTTGCCATGCCGGCGTTGCCGGTGGGATTGACATAGGTTTGTCCTCCAGGTTCGGAGATGATGGTAGGCGCGCCTTTGAGAACCAGCACACAGTTGTACTCCCTGGCGAACTCGGAAGCACACTTTATCTTGTCCTTGTCGATATCGGAAATCGGCACTCCATTCAGTCTGGAAAGCTCACCGATATGCGGAGTCAGAATCAATGGCGCCTCACACTCTTTTATTGCCGACACGTTCTTAGCCAAAGCGTTCAGTCCGTCCGCATCGATCACCGCAGGTATCTTCAATTTGCTTACCAGTCTCTGGACCAGCTCGCGGGTCTCAAAATGCTGCCCTAAACCCGGACCGACAACACAGCAATCTCCCCATTTCAACAGCTCCCTTATCTCTCCCAAACCTCTCAAGGCTAAGGCTCCCTTCTTCCTCACATCGGGCAGGGGATGGGTCATCACCTCGGTCATCTTCATTTCCATGACGGCATTGAGAGTATTCGGAGTTCCCAAGATCGCCATCCCGGC
>CBDUQU010000096.1:0-11957 GCA_965369445.1 uncultured bacterium
GCGAAGTCGAACCATTAACCAATCGAAGGAGGTGAAAAAGATGAAGAACGCAATAGTATTCAGCATGATTGTCCTGGGATTGGTGGGATACCTGAACCTGGGTCAGATGATTGAAGCGGACCCCTGGGGGGAAGTCAATGCGCGGAGCACAGTACACCAGCATGAGGCCATAAACAACACCAAGGTCGATTTACCCCCGGACGAGCCCCTGTTGAGACCATGGCCTGACCCTAGCAACCATCGCCAGATAGACTAACAATCTACAGTTCGCTATCCTGTACGATTGGGCGGACAGGGTTTTCACCCTGTCCGCTTTTTCTTTCTATGCATAGAGTATCAGCTTGCTCCCTTCGTTCACTAGGGGGCTTAGAAAATTGCCTCCTTTCTAAAATTGCTGGGAACCTAAAAAGAGTTCATACGACTATTATTTTGGAAACAGAAAAGAGGTCAGAAGATTTTGACTATGAACCATGAACCACTTGTGGTGAGCGAAGTCGAACCATTAACCGAACAGAGGAGGTGAAAAAGATGAAGAGCGCAATAGTATTCAGCATGATGGTCCTGGGATTGGTGGGCTACCTGAGCCTGGGCCAGATGATCGAAGCGGATCCCTGGGGAGAAATCAATACCCGGAGCACAACCATCCAATATGAGGCGATAGACGCCAACGGAATGGACCAACCGCCGGACGGCCCAGACCTGGGGGGGGACGGCAAGGGCAAGTACCTAAGACCTGACCCTCGTTTCGACTAACTAGGGAATCTTCTATAGCTGACGAGACATCATACATATGCGGACAGGTCCTTTGACCTGTCCGCCTTTTCTATCCATATCATCCAGTTTCCAGATCGGACAGGGGTTGTACCCTTCAGGGACGAACCCCTGTCCGGAGAAAAGGTGCGGGGGTGCAACCCCCGCCCCAACAGGGTGATTTTTTCTTGGTCAGGACGGCTTAGCCAAATTCTTTTAAAATTCTTGGGAACCTAAAAGAAGCTCATACGACTATTGTTTTGGAAAGAGAAAAGAAAGGTCAGAAGGTTCTAACTATGAACCATTAGCCAACCAGAGGAGGTGAAAAAGATGACCAGGAAATTGATGCTGGGGATCTTTCTAGCTTTGTTGTTGCTCTCGCCAAGTCAGCTTCTTGCTGGAGAAGGACCCTCGCCGGGACCCACAATTGCAAAGTTGGGTGCAGTCCCATCAGACTGTGGATACCTGAAGAAAGATAAAGCTACAACCTCGCCCGGTTTGAGACCTGATGTCCTGATTGACAAGCCGAACCGCACTATCGACCAGCATGGGGTCGAGTGTTGGGAGGAGTGTTACGGGGCATTTGGACACCGCTGGTGTTTCACAGTGTGCGGCGAATGGCTAACCCCACCGGGTGCAGTACGTTAGGCCAGCTTGCCCCCACCGCTGGCAGGACAAAAACAACTGTAGGGCCGATTCATGAATCGGCCCTACTTGGTATTCGGGCGATTTTGGGCCGAGCGCCTCCGCTCCAACTACTCGCATATTCCTTGAACACTTAACTCCGAAAATGGAAGAAGAAACCGCCAGGTTCTATCCTGGCGGGCACAGATGACGTTCTCCGATGTGTTAGGTAAATCAGAGGCTCTGCAGGTAGCGATGGATGTCTTTAGCGGCTTTTTTGCCTGCGCCGGCCGCTAATATCACCGTGGCTCCGCCAGTGACTATATCACCGCCTGCCCAGACCCCTTCGCGGGAAGTCCGCCCGGTCTCCGGATCGGCTATTATGTTCCCCCACTTGTTCACCTCCAAACCCGGGGTGGTCTGAGGCACCAGGGGATTGGAGCTGTTGCCTATGGCCACTACAACTGTATCCACCTCCATGATGAAGTTTGATCCCTCGATAGGCACCGGCCGCCTCCGTCCGGATGCGTCCGGCTCGCCCAACTCCATCTTCAAGCACTCCATGGAAGTAACCCAGCCATCCTCATTCCCGTTGTATTTTATGGGGGTGGTGAGGAAATTGAACTGAACGCCTTCCTGTTCGGCATGATGAATCTCATCCAAGCGGGCTGGCATCTCCTTTCTTGATCGGCGATACATGATGTAAGCATTGTCCGCGCCCAATCTCAATGCGGTGCGCACCGAATCCATGGCGGTGTTTCCCCCGCCTAAGACCACCACGTTCTTGCCGGAATGGATGGGGGTATCATAGTTGGGGAAGTCGTATGCCTTCATCAGATTGGACCTGGTGAGATACTCGTTGGCAGAGTAAATCCCGTTGAGATTTTCACCCGGAATGCGCATGAAGTTGGGCAGCCCGGCTCCGGTTCCGATGAAGACCGCCTGGTAACCCTTTTCAAACAGCTCGTCGATGCTCCACAGCATCCCTATCACGAAGCTGGTTTTAATCTCCACGCCCAGCTTCTCTAAGTAGTCGACCTCAGACTGGACGATTGCTTTGGGGAGTCGGAATTCCGGTATGCCATAGACCAGCACTCCACCGGTCTTGTGCAGCGCCTCGAAGATAGTCACCTGGTGTCCCAGCTTGATGAGGTCGCCGGCTAAGGTTAGTCCGGCCGGCCCTGAGCCCACAATGGCTACCTTCTTTCCGGTGGGCGGTGCAACCTCTGGTATCTCCACCTTGCCCTGCTCCCTCTCCCAATCAGCGGCAAACCTCTCTAAGTTCCCGACTGCCACCGGCTCATACTTCTTTGCCAGAGTACACACCTTCTCGCACTGATCCTCTTGGGGGCAGACCCTTCCGCATATGGCAGGGAGACTGTTGTTCTTCTTCAACTCCCTGGCCGCCGCCCCGAAATCCCCCTCGGCAATCAACCGGATGAACTCGGGGATGTCTATCTCCACCGGACAACCATCGACGCACACTGTCTCCTTGCACTGCAAACACCTTTGAGCCTCTTTTATGGCCAGCTCGGGGGTGTAGCCAAAGGGAACCTCCTTGAAGTTTTTGATCCTATCCTGGGGAGTTTGCTCTGGCATCTTCTGTCGGGGTATCTTCAGCCTGTCCTTCATGTCCATCACGCGGCCCCTCCTTTCGTCTGTCCCCCGCACATCTTTACAAATCTATCCATGGCTATCTTTTCCTGCTTCTGGTACATGGCTTGCCTCTTAATCAACTCGTCGAAATCGACTTGAATCCCGTCGAAATCCGGCCCATCCACGCAGGCGAACTTGGTCTTTCCTCCCACGGTCACCCGGCAGGCCCCGCACATGCCGGTGCCATCCACCATGACCGGATTTAAGCTGACCACGGTTTTGATCCCCCGGGGACCGGTCACTCCGCAGACCGCCTTCATCATTATCACCGGCCCGATGGCCATGATGAATTCCACCTTCTCCTTCTCAGATGAGAGAAGCTGGGTCAGAAGGTCGGTCACAAAACCCTTATGGCCATACGTGCCGTCGTCGGTGGAGATCATAAGCTCGTCGCTTAGGTTTTTCATCTCCTCTTCTAAGATCAGCAAATTCTTGCTGCGGGCGCCGATTATGGAGATCACCTTGTTTCCCGCCTGCTTTAAGGTTTTGACTACGAAGTGAATGGGAGCGATTCCGATTCCTCCACCCACGCATACGCAGGTGCCGAAGTTCTCCATGTGGGTGGGAACTCCCAGGGGTCCTACCACGTCCGCCAAGGCGTCACCCTTCTTGAATGTGGCCAGATGAGCGGTCGATTTGCCCACCTCCTGGAAGATGATGGTCAGAACCCCGGTTTCAGGCTCCAGATCGGTGATGGACATGGGGATCCTCTCACCTTCCTCGTTGATGCGCAGCACCACAAACTGACCTGCCTTCGCCTTCTGGGTGATCAATGGAACGCTCAGCTTAAGCAGGTTTATTTCCGGAGCCAGCTTGGTGAGCTCAAGTATCTCGTTCAATCCGTCCTCCTGTGAAATGAATTAGAAGTCAGCATGACAGAATTGGAATTGCCGTTTCAAATCGAGCATTCGTCGCATTGGGTGAGAGATACACAGAGGTAATCTTTAACTCGGGTGTCCGTTTCGCAGCACTCTTGTCTTTTTTGATTCTCTTTTCGCGTTTGCTGGATAGCGGCGAGCAAAGGAAGGTAGATTCAGGGACGCTGCGTTTCCTACCAGTTCCTTTCTTTCTTTAGTTTCAGCCTCTCGATTTCCTCCACGAAATGCTCTCTGAAGAAGTCCACCACCTCTTCTGAAGAGAATACGTCTATCAGCTCCTCGTGCTTTAAGTTCTCGAATTGTTCTCTGAAGACGGGGTCATCCTGCACCAGGGACTCGATTCCCTGCGCCACAGCGGCATAGTCTGATGAATCAAACTTTTCCCTCAGCTGTGCCGGCAGCATGTTTCTGAAATTGTCCAGCCTGCGCTGGAGAATCTCGGTCTTTGATTGTTCACACGCAATCGTCAGGGACAGGCACAACAGGACCCACAAAGCTCTCTTCAACTTCAGACTCCCTTATGCATGGTTTGTCGCTCTCTTGTTTCCTGAATCACCCTCTTGGTATCCAAGGCTATCACCAGCTCCTCGTTGGTCGGTATGCAGAAGACTTTAACTTCAGAATCTGCAGTCTGGATTTCCTTTCCCTTTCCGGCTGTGGCTCGCTCATTCCTTTGCTCGTCGATCTTGATACCCAGAAACTCCAGGCTCTCGCATGATTTCTTTCTCACCAAGGGAGAGTTTTCCCCGATTCCTGCGGTGAAGACCAACGCGTCTACACCGCCCAACACTGCGGCATACGCCCCGATATACTTCCTAACGCGGTAGCAGTAGACGTCCAAGGCCAATTGGGCCGCGGAGTTACCCTTTTTGACCTCGCTGATGATATCCTGCATGTCACTTGAGATTCCCGAGATCCCCTGCAGCCCGCTGTGTTTGTTGAGCAGGGTGTTGGCTTCGTGCAGGGAGAGCTCCTCCCGGGCCATCACGTGCAAAATTATGGCCGGATCCAGATCGCCCGAACGAGTTCCCATCAGAAGACCTTCCAGCGGGGTGAATCCCATGGAGGTTTCCACGGACACCCCTCCCTTGATTGCCGACATGCTGGCTCCATTTCCCAGATGACAGGTGATTATATTCAACTCCTCGATAGGCCGATTCATCATCTCGGCGGCGAGCCGGGAGACGTAATGATGTGAGGTACCATGAAAGCCGTATCGTCTTATCCCATATCTCTTGTAAAGGACGTAAGGGATTCCATAGACGTAAGCATAAGCAGGCATCTTGTGGTGAAAGGCGGTATCAAACACCGCTACCTGGGGAACTCCCGGAAGTATCTGCTCACAAGCTCTTATTCCCCGGATATTGTGGGGATTATGAAGCGGCGCCAACTCAATGCAGCTTCTTAAGACCTGCATTACATCCCGGTCTATGAGCACAGAATCGGGAAACTTTTCACCTCCGTGCACCACCCGATGACCCACCGCATCTATCTCCGACCTGTCTCTCATCACCCCGTGATTGGGCGAGAGCAACATGGCGATAACGTGCTCCACCGCCTGGGCGTGATCCAGCATCTCCCCTGATACGGTGACCTCAGGTCGGTCGTGTGGCTTGTGCACCAGAACGGCGGCACTCATGCCTATGCGGGATACCGCACCGCGAGCCAGCGCATAGCGCTTGTCAACATCGATGAACTGATACTTTATGGATGAACTGCCGCAGTTTAAGACCAGTATTCTCATTCGCAGGAACCACAGGATTTTGGTCGATAACCTGACCGTCAGCGTTTCTAACCTCACCCCTTATCTCCCCCTCTCCATGAAATGGAGAGGGGGACCGGGGGGAGAGGTCTTTGACACATCAATTCTGTTACAATCTTGTCATGGTCTCTTTTTGCCAAAAATTCCAGATGCTGAAATGCCAAGAAAATGCATTTCTTATCGGCGTTCAAGCTACTTTTTCCATCTGGGGAACAGATCGGCCTCTCCTATCTTGTTCCCCTCCTCGTCGTACTTAAAAAAGCCCTGTCCGGTTTTCCTGCCTAAGTGTCCGGCGCGGACAAGCTTTCTCAAGAGCGGACAAGGGTTGTACTTATGATCGGAGAGTTCGCGCAAAAGGTTTTCCATCCACCTCATCACCTCATCCAACCCCATCATATCTGCCAGAGCCAGAGGCCCAACGTTAAAGCCATAACCTAATTTCATGGCGGTATCGACATCCTCGGCAGTGGCGATACCCTCCAGCAGCACGTGCATGGCCTCATTCAAGAGCGGGACAATTATCCGTGTGGTCACGTATCCGGGATATTCGTAAACCGTGACCACGGTTTTGTCTAAATGCTGTTCCACAAACTCCTTAATCAGATATAAAGTTTCCGGAGAAGTTTTAAGCCCTCTCACCACCTCCGCCAAGGGGATTTTGGTCACCGGAGGAAGAAAGTGCAGTCCAACGACCTTGTCCGGCCTTTTGGTGGCAGCGGCTATCTCGGTTATGGATAGGGTGGAGGTATGGCTGATCAACACGATCTCCGGGCGGGTAACTTGATCCAACTTGACCATCAGCTTCTGCTTAAGCTCCAGATCTTCAGGAACGGCTTCCACAACCAAATCGACCGTTGGGGCGTCATCGTACTCGGTGGTCCACTTTATTCGGGAGAGGATAGCTCTTTTTTCGCTCTCGGTCATTCCCCATTTCTGTATGTCTAAATCCATTTCCTCAGACAGGTGTTTAAGGCTTTCTTTCATGATCTGTTGGCTCAATTCAACCAGGGTAACGTCGATCCCTGCGCCTGCCAGAAGTCGGGAAATCCCCCTTCCCATAACCCCTCCGCCAATTACCATAACTTTCGAGATAGCCATAAGATCAACCTTTCTTCGACTGACCGCTCTTCCGGTCAACTAAAGTAAACATACATTATAACCAGAATTCGCCCCTTAGCAACCCTTTTTTCCGGGTAGATTGTAATTTGTTTCACAAGCGATCACCCGTTATTCCAGTTGCTTCAACATAATACGCTTGACCTTCGCTCTAGATTGTGTATAATATCAAAAAGATGAAAACTGTTCAAAACCCTGGAGGTTGATCATGGCCTTGAAGACCGCTGAAGAGTATAAGCAAAGCCTGCGGAAGATGCGACCCAACGTTCACAAATTCGGCCAGGTGATAGAAGACGTAACCACTCATCCGGCCACCAGATCCACGGTGGAGGGACACGCCCAGATTTATGAAGCTCAAAACGATCCGAAATACCAGGATGCGTTCACCACCACCTCGCACCTGACCGGTGATAGAATCTCCCGCTATCTTTCCATAATCGAAAACGTGGATGATATGGTGGCAAACTGCAGAATGAAAAGACTTATGTTTAATCTCACCGGCACCTGCACCGGCGGAAGATGTGTGGGCTGGACCTGCATCAATGCCATGTGGGCCACTACCCATGACATGGATAAGGAGCTGGGAACGGATTATCATGTGAGATTGAAAAAGTGGTTACTTGAAGCTCAAAAGAAGGATATTGCCATCTCCGGCGCCCTCACCGATCCCAAAGGGGACCGAACGAAGTCAGCCTCTCAGCAGGACGATCCGGATATGAATCTCCATCTGATGGACAAACGGGATGACGGCATCGTCGTGAAGGGAGCCAAGGTGATGATCTGCGGCGTGGCGGCCTCTAACGAGATATTCGTTCTTCCCGGATCGGGATATAAAGAGCAGGAGAAAGACTGGGCCATCTCCTTTGTCATCCCCAGGGACGCCGAGGGCTTGACCATCGTGGAGACCCGTCGTCCGTCCGACACCAGGGAGGAGGAGGAAGGCTTTGACATTCCGGTGAAGAAGGGAGGAATCACCCAGGCATACCTCTTCTTTGAAAATGTCTTCATACCAAAGGAAAGAGTATTCATGTGCGGCGAGTACAAGTATAGCCTGGCTGCGGTATTGAACTTCATCATGGCCTACCGGACTGCAATTGGCGCTTGTGTGGCAGGGCAGGGGGATGTGAAGGTGGGAGCGGCGATGCTTATGGCCCGGGCCAACGGTCTTGCCTCAAAAGTCTTCTCGGATAAGCTGACTCGTATGGTGATCAACAACGAGACCACCTTCGGGATGGGTATCGCTGCAGCTACGTTAGGAAGAAAGCATCCCTCCGGAGTATGGCAGCCTAATCCACTGCTTGCCAACGTTAACAAGGTGCACGTGGCTACCCTGCCCTACGAGAACTCAGTTTTAGCTCAGGACATTGCCGGCGGCATCGGCGAAACCGGCTGTATCCCCTCTTGGGTCGATTTCGAAGATGAGAAGTACGGGCACCTGGTAAAGAAATACTTGAAGGCCAAATCCTCGGCTGAGGCGCGCACGCGGGCAGCCCGGCTGATAGAATGGCTTACCATAGGTCCCGGCGTGCCCGGATGCATGCACGGAGGAGGATCGCCGGATGGAGCCAAGCTGGTCATCCGGCTTCACGCCAAATTAGAGGACAAGGCCGAGCTTGCCAGGAAATTAGCCGGAATCGAAGAGGAGATGCCTGAACCGGAAAAGAAGAAGTGAATAATCCTTTCGTGCGGTATCGAATAGGGCGCGGCCGCGCTTGATGGAAAAGAAAATGTGGGGGCGGAGCTTCAGCTCCGCCCGTTTTGCCTCATCGGTCGTTCATTTCTGTTGCTGCGGAAGGTCACGGTGAAGGGTGGTAAATATTCACAGCAGATGAAGCGCCCAGACGGGCGTCCGTCTGGACGGATTAAGCGGATGCGCAAAGCAGATTTTCAGCTTAATCTGACCAATCAGCTGTGAGAGATAGCCTTTCTCTTCCTCCCGACGGGTGATCTTCACCGCCCCTTGACTCGTGCGGGCGAATCAACGGTTCGGCTTTGTTTGTCCTGCCTTTGCCCTGAAGGCTCAGACCTGAAGGGAACGAAGCTGAAGGGCTCACCGCCCTGAGGAATTCGAAGGGAAGATTCGCCACTACATAACCATTCAGCCACCCTACTGCGTCAACAGGAAGGCGGATCTCCTCCTCTGTAGAGATAGTTAACCAGATAAACAACGTCTGCTACATTGACTATGCCGTCGCAGTTGCAGTCTCCGGCTTCCATGGGAATAGGAGCGGGACCGCCTTTGTAGAGGTAGTTAACCAGATATATGATGTCTCCAACATCGATCAAACCGTCGCTGTTGACGTCGCCGGTCTGATAGAAGGTGGTATCCCTTTTGATCTCAAACATCAACTCCCAGACCGCCCTGGCGCGCTGGTACTGATGGGGATAGCCACTTGGCCTGGGGGAAATGCCATCGTCACGCCAGGCTTCCGGTGTGTTGAACCAGTAAGCAAGATGCTCCGCTTCATAGACCGGGTAGTATGCCCCCCACGCGGTGTTCAGAGCCTCATCCGTTAGCCCGGCACGAAACATCATGGCGGCCACATAGTAGGTCGTCCCGACCCAGTATTCACGCGTATCTCTGTCACCGGTGGGGACAGTTGAGCCATTCGGCAGTCTGCCCAATCTGGCGCCAAAATTGAGGTTGGGCAGTACGTTTACGTCGTACACCTTTTGAAGGTGCGCATTCATCTTCCAGCGGGGCAAAATATCGGGCAACCCGAACAACTCGCAGTAGCGCTGAGCGCATAAGGCATCACTGAACACAGCGGTCGGATACGCGCTCTCTGTGTCTATTCTGTAGTACTGCCCGACCGAATCCCATAGCTGGGCATCCAGATTCCTCTTGGCCGCGTCCAGCCATGCTTGAACTTCGACTCTTACAGGTTTGCCTAAGATCGCCGCCATAGTATCCATCGCCTCCAGCGCCCCGATCCAGAATCCACCGCTGTACATGTCTGTGCCCCACATACCCCAACCATCATAGGTGTTGTCATATCCACGAATGTCCGGCAGCGAATCCGTAGGTTCGGTTTCACAGTCGTACATCTTCATGAAGACATAGGTGCTCTCCACCGCAGGCCAGACGTACTCCAAGAATTCCATATCTTCGTACATGGAGTAGTATCTCCAGCAGCGCTGAATGAACTTCGAGGAGTTGTCCGCCTGAACGTGAATGTGTCCCCCTTCACAGGGCGCAGGACGGCTTCGGTAAGCATGCGGGTCGAACACGAAGAAGGGATCACCGATTCTGCAATAGTCGGCGGAGATGTCTCTGGGCGCACCGATCTCCATCGAGGTCTGGTACGGCAGCGTGGGATCGCATTGGTCGTAATGTGTCACCACATCCGCGTGACACCTGATTAGATCTCTCTCCATCTCAGGCCAGAATTTGGCATATACAATCGAGCTGTAATGACTCACGTCGATCTCGCCCGCCAACGGGTAAGCCTGGCATTCCATCACGAAATTCTTGTGATCCTCGGGATGCAGCCCCATAAACTCCTCAGCATGGCCAGACCTTAAACCAGACTCCCAAAAGGATCCGCCGAACTGGTTGTAGTATAGCTCATTGAAGGCCGCACAGATGAGCCAATCCGGATACCTGGGATCGTCGATGAACGACGACATCCAGTTATCGATCTGATTCTCCCAGCTTGGATAATCAGCAAGAGCTTCCACGGCGATTTCAAAAGAGTTGTCACTTAAGGTGTCGAAATGCTCGCAGTATTTCTTCCACCATTGCGTGCTCTGACCCGTTCCAAAGGTGCTCTTAAACTCAACCACCGGAAAGTCCCAGGAAAGAACGATAGGGACAACTATACTGTCCCCCGGCCCCAGGATCGTTTTTACTGCTATGGCCGCGGCGGACTCGAGAGGATCGATGGAATCGGACAGAATCCCATCATCGGAAAACTGGCCCCAGATGTCGCTGCCGTCGCCCCAACGGTCCCAGCTTGCGTAAGATACTATCGAGTTTTCCATCTCTGTCGTGGCGATACACCACTCGGAATTCTGGGTCTCCGGGGAATTAGACGGATGGCTGGCCTTCAGCACCACGCCGGTGATTCCCGAACTCTGAAATAAGTGATTGGAAAAGCCCGTCCTGGTCTGGCTGCCCCCGCTGAATGGGGGATTGGGCCAGGTGAACATAACCGATACCTCCACCGAGTCGGCAGATGGATTGGATATCTGAAACTGCCACACAGCCACTGGATAGGAGGTTTGTTGGTAATTGCCGGGGATTATTGGACTGAAGAACCTGGATGATATCTCGGAGCGGAAACAGTCGTATACACACCATCCCTTGGGCTGCAGAGCATAGTAGGTGCCCTCTCCGACTAAGAGTTCGTTCCAGGTTACCGGCATCACGGATTGCTGGGTGCAAAGGCATTTTGCTATCACGGCCTCTTCTTTCTTCTCATAAACATGAAAGGCCGCGCCGGTCAGCCAGGTTTTGCTGTATTCTCCCACCTCATCTGCCCAGGGCCCAAAGGAGCCGCTGATGTTATACATGAATGAGCCTGCCCCAAATCCTCCCAATGCAATTCCCCTGTTTGGGCAGTTGCTTTGACAGCTTGTGGGAATGTCTCCGATAGCTCGCTGCCATGCGCCTCGAGGTATCTCGGGAGCATCTTTTGCCGCTGCCTGAAATGCAGTTAAGAATAAGATAAAGACGGTGATGACTGATGTGCGCATGAAACCTCCCGCGCTATTAATGAGCGACTACGAAAACTGGCTATAACAGCCCTTGCGAAGGAATATAGTTACATGCTTAATATAACCTCGCTTTCCCCCGGTGCAAGAAGATTTTGCTCGACGCCGGCGTGAGAAATAAAACAGCCGAACCTCCAAATCTGACGCTGGGCCGGGTCTTTCGAGAGGTGAATACAGAACGTCAACGTAGGGGCGGAGCTTCAGCTCCGCCCGTTTTTTCTGCGGGCGAATCTACGGTTCGACTTTGTTTACCGCCCTGAGGAATTCGAAGGGAAGATTCGCCCCTACCATCTTGTACTGACAGCATGGGGGGGCAGTCCTAAAGAGATAATTGACCTGCTGGACTGCATCACCGACCTAAAGTGTCTCACCACAATCGGTATCTTCCAGCTCTACGAACGAAAGCAGTAATCTACACTTCGGGGCTATTTCAACAGGACCAGCGTTTTGGTCTC
>CBDUQU010000097.1:0-11941 GCA_965369445.1 uncultured bacterium
GACCTGGCCACGATGCAGTTGTTTCTCTTAAACACCGTGATTGTAGCGGGAAGCGGCTTGCCTATCTTTTCCGCCAACGCCACGACATCTCCTGACTTTTCTGTAATCCCCAGGGCCAGGAGCTTTTTCTTATCCTCTTCGGTCAAGTCGTAGGAGAATTTCCATTTTTCTTTCCATCCGAGAAAACCGGGAAGATTGAAATAAATATTCTTAAGTTCAAAATTCAGAGTCAAAAAATAGTTCCTTGCGTCGACCAAATTAGCCTGCAATTCATCGTCTTCAGTAAACAACCGGATGTTGCTAACCCAAGACAGAAAATGTCTCCATTCAGACTCATCCGGTAGACTCTTCTTTATATGTGGGAACACCACGTACCACTCTTCTTTTGCTTTCTCGATTTCTTTCGCCGCATTATAGGGCATTGCCTGTCCAAAGACCCTTTTGGGCTCAAGGACAGAAATGACTGGACGCCAACCCATTCTGTTATTTCCACCAGCTAAGATTATCTCTTTCTCTCCATCATTATCAAAATCTGAGCAGTCCAAGAAGTTAAATACGCCCGGATGCCAGTATTCAGATAGCTTATTCCCCTTTTCATCCAATATCGCTAACTGGTCTGGAAACCAGATCGAATGTGCGCTATTGACTATAATCTCCTTTTTAGAATCTCCAAAAAGGTCTTCGACTAAAATATGCACTGGAGAGAAATAGGCATTGCGACCTTGATAGATGCCGGAGTCTCCACATGCGAATTCCCATAACGTTTCTTTTTTGTGGTCAAAACAGAGGATCTTCCCAGTGGTTTCTTTAGTAAAATCAATTGCCACCAAAACTTCATTTCTACCATCACCGTCCAAATCAGCAAACCTGACCAATGGTTCGCTCTTTTGGGGGAGCGAATACATTATGCGTGAAGGCAGACGCACGTCCCACAATACGTCTTTGGATTTGTTCTTAACGATGAGATAGTTTTCATTAACCTCTACCAAAACTGGATTCCAGTCCACCCAGAATCTTGAATATTTGTCGAAGGTAAAAAGAAGAGCTAAGCCAATCAGAGCAAGCAAGAAAAGAGACAAACCAAAGGCTAATCTTGTTCGGAAGAAAGGTTTTGGTGGGGGGAGAATGAGTTCGGCTTTTTTAGATTTTTCCCGGTCTATGTTTATGGTTATCTTTGTGCCAACCTCCTTTTCACTTTCAATCTCCCAGTTGCCGTGCTGGTCAATCAATTGTACAGATTCCTCACTAACCCCAAGACCCAAGCCCCCTTCTTTCCCTGAGGTGAACCCTTTTTTGTAAAACGATGATTTAGTGGCTTTGTCCATGCCAATGCCGGAATCCTCGATTATGACTGAGACTGGGACGGAGATTCCTGGTAGGTCAGGCATTCCTGCCTGACCACCCTCTTTCTCTGATTCTCTGGTCGAAACTTTGACCCAGAGGTTCTTGTTCCTACCCCGCAGACTGAAGTCTGCGACTACCCCCTCGCCTCCGCCTGGTCCCGCCTCGTGCGGGGGGGCTGCAAGCCCCAAGCCTCCAGCCCCTGATTGTTTCGCTTCTACTGCCTCGAAGGCGTTGCGAATGAGATTAGTGAGGACTCTTTGCCAGTGCCTGAAATTGTCGTATGAGAATCGAACGTTTTCACCAGCATCCTCCAATTCCTCCTCGATGCTTATTCCGGCCGCCTGAGATTTTTCCACCCTTACCGTCTTCACAGATTCTCTTACCACGTCGTTCAGCGAAAAAGAGAACCGCTGGGTGGCACTCTGCACGACTTGATCGGTCAACTCGGTGAATCTAACCAAAACCCCTCTCACCGTTGCCACATCGAACTTTTCTCTCTTCTCCATCGACGCTCTCTCGATTTTCAGCAGCATGCTCCACAGCTTCCCCCATAACCAGATGTCTTTAGTGGTCGCCATTAGATTTCTTCTCTCGACCCACACGAGGTCCTTCAATTGCTCCAGCAGCTCCTCGAAGTACTCATACTTCGGCTGGATCTCTTCTCCCCTCTCCCAGCTGGGCGGATGCCCCCGGACGGGGGCTCGTCCGAGCCCACCCGTCTGGGTGGAGAGAATCATCTCCAACCCGGCTATCTTCTTCTTTCTCTCGTGAACGAGGTTTTCTCTAAGCGAGCTCAGAAGCTGATAGTCTCTTCCTCTGTGCTCAAACTGGACTAAAAGATAGATGTAGAAGGAAAAAAGGTGGAAGCGGTAAGCCCACGAAAAGACAGCCGCGGTCAGTATCAAAACGACAGCTAACCAGACCATTCACTCAATCCATAGTTTCGAGCCGGGTGCCCGCGACGACGGCACCGGAGGCGCGCCTAAGAGTGGTCCCACCCCTGCAGGCGCGATAGGACTTCTAATCTATTATGTTGGGATATCTACCGTAAACGACCTCTCGATATCCGCGTTCCTCAGCTAATGTTAACGCAAACAATGGGTTCGCGCTTCTGTTTTGATTAGAGAATTAGTAGATGGTCTTTAACTCAAACTGTCATTGGTGGTTAAGGGCCGAGATGTGGATAACTGGCATGGAACCATGCCCTATTATTTAGATTAACGCATTGACCTAGAATAACTTAACAGATTTTCCACAAACTCCTGACAATTATTAACATAGGTAGTTTGTGAGAAATACGTACATGATCCCACCTAAACGCTCTTACTCTTCGGGCGGAGGCGCCTCAGAGGAGGAGTCCTTCATGTTACATCTACCGTGAAATACCGCTCCTTCTTCTACAATTAGGTTCTTGGTGGTGATGTCCCCCTCCACCACCGCCTTGGACTGAAGCTCGATCTTGTCCTGCGCGAAGATATTCCCGAGAACTCTGCCACCGATCACAGCGGTTCTGACCGCCACTTCAGCCTCGATTGTGCCGCTATCTCCCACGGCCAGAGCTTCTGAGGCAGAGATCCTGCCTCTGACCGCACCGTCGATTCTGACTCCGCCCTGGACCTTTATAGTCCCTTCGACTATGGAGTCCTTTCCTATAATGGTATTCAATCCTTCCCCTCCTCTGTCTTTTCTGTTCTTCATGATTTGATATCAGCGTCGGTTCAAAAAGCTCCCAGGATCTATGGGGATGTCATCTTTTCTTATTTCATAGTGCAGGTGTGGAGCTGAGCTTCTGCCGGTGTTTCCGGAAAGCGCAATCACCTGACCCCGTCGAATAGCATCGCCAAGGTTCACCAGGATCTTCGAATTATGCCCGTAGTAGGTCGCATAGCCATTCCCGTGATCAATTGCGACCAGCTTCCCATATATATCGTCCCAGTCGACTAAAATGACCTTCCCATCCGCAGTTGCCTTCACCTCTGTTCCAGTCTTGGCGGCAAAATCGACCCCGGGGTGCTGCGCTCCGAAGCCGGGAATATTCATCGAGAAACCTTGCGTGATCCACCCTTCTATGGGTGCACCTGCGGGAATCCCTCTGGCTGAGTCAGGCTGGACCATAATCGAATCCAAAGTGAAGGAAGCCTCCGCCTCTTTTTCTGCGAAAGCAGGAATGCCTTCCATAGCTTGCTGGTCAACGCCTTCTGAGTAGGAGGCCAATTGCAATTCGTTCCGCCCCTGATACTCAACCCCGGCCAACTGCGCCACCCTCTGGACAAACCTCTTGTATTCCCGGAGCTCCTTCTCTAAGTCCACTACCTTGGCATTGTATCTTTTCAACTTCTCGTTTTCCTGTTTCAGTGACTTACCGGCGATTACCTCGTACAAAAGCTTTCCGTGGAAGAAACTCAGCACTATGACAAAAAGCAGAAAGAAGCCCAGCACGCCCACCAACAGCCGCAGAGTGAAAAACGAGAGTCTGAACTTCAGGCTCCTGGAGTGGCCTTCAGGCACAATAAGAAAGCTAACGGATCTTCTCGGCATATTGGTTAATAATTCTCACTCGTCAAGAGAGCGAAAAAAAGGGGAGGAACGTGCCCCGCATAGGCAAACATCATAGAGTTATCTGCAAAACTTCCAGTATCCGCGACAGGTCCTCCTCCGAGTAAAACTCTATCTCGATTTTTCCCCCTTTTTCTTTGCCAAGCACCTTGACTGAGGTTCCGAAAAACTGCTTCAGCTTCTCCTCGATCTCAAAAAACGCCGGGGAGCTCTTTGCCCTCTTCCTGATGATGAGGGTTCTTCTTTCCGGGTGAGCCAAATCTTCTGTTTTCCGGACGGAGAGTTCCTCCTTCACCACCCGCTGGGACAGGGCGATCTGCTCTCTCTCTCCGGAAAGCGAGAGTATGGCTCGCGCGTGACCTTCGGAGAGCTTCCCATCCCCAATAAGCTCCTGCACCTCGTCCGGCAGATTCAGGATCCTCATCGTATTAGCCACCGAGGAACGGTCTTTTCCTATTCTTTGGGCCACCTCCGCCTGAGTAAGAAGACATTCCTCCAGAAGTCTCTTATAGCCTCTGGCCGTATCGATAGGGTTTAAATCCTCCCTCTGGAGATTCTCGATTAAGGAGAGTTCCAGCATGTCCTCTTTGGAGAGCTTGCCCGCAATCACGGCGGGAATCTCCTCCCACCCCAGCTTCTTGGCCGCCAAGAGCCTTCTTTCTCCCGCCACCAGTTCAAATTCCTCACCCACCTGCCTGACCACCACCGGCTGGATGATTCCCTTTTCCTTTATAGAGGCGGCCAGCTCCGAGAGCTTCTCCTCGTCCACCTTTGTGCGCGGCTGATAGGGATTCGATTTGATCTTATCGACCTTCAAGTTGACCAACCCTTGCCTGGGCTGCTCCTCTGGCTTAACCGACTCTTCAGACGACTCACCAAGCAGCGCCTCCAATCCTTTTCCCAAAGCTTTTCTACTCATTTTTGATCTCTCCAACCTGCACCATTTCGGTAACTGGTGCTGAATGATTCAGTATCTCCTCGGCTAAGCTCAGATAGCTCTCCGCTCCGGTGGACATTATATCATAAAGTATGATGGGCTTGCCGAAGCCGGGTGCCTCGGAAAGCCTGACATTTCTGTTTATCACAGTCTTATACACCTTGTCAGAGAAATGCTTCCTCGCCTCCTCCGCTACCTGTCTGGATAGATTCAACCTGCTGTCGTACATGGTTAAAAGAACGCCCTCAATCTCAAGCCTGGAGTTTAAATTTCTCTGCACCAGCTTTATGGTATTCAGAAGCTGGCTCAATCCTTCCAGGGCGTAATATTCGCATTGTATCGGTATCAGGATTGAATCTGCCGCGGTGAGCGTGTTCACGGTCAAAAGTCCCAGGGATGGAGGGGAGTCGATTAAGATGAAGTCGTATCTCTCCCTCACCGGCTCCAGAGCAGCCTTGAGTCTCTTCTCCCGGGCTAAAACGTTCACCAACTCCACCTCCGCACCCACCAGTCTGAGATGAGAGGGAACCAGGTCAAGGAACGAGAGCTCTGTCTTCTGGATGACCGTTTCCACGGGGAGGTCTTCCACCAGGACCTCGTAGATACTTTTCTCCAGCTTGCTCTTATCAATGCCCACGCCGGAGGTGGAGGTGGCTTGAGGATCGATATCTACAAGCAACGTCTTCTTTTCAGCCACCGCCAGACAGGCGGATAGATTGACTGCCGTTGTGGTTTTTCCTACTCCCCCTTTTTGATTGGCGACTGCGATTATCCTTCCCAAGCTTTGATCCCCTCGCCGAACTAACAGATTCAAGAATACTTCCAATGTTTTCCCCTAAGTTACAGCCTTTACAGGAAAAAGCAAGAGATTTTAGCAAAAAATGTTCATCATCCAGGCGAGGTTCGGACGATTCGAAAGACCAGGCGAATTCTTCCCTGCGGTGGCGCGTGACCCCTCACGAACGATGAATTCGACATCGACTAAGATTCCTTCCAATAATGCAAAAAAACGCTTGACTTTAGGACTACAATGACATAGAATAGGGATAGGACTTGGAATAATGGAATTGAATATCAGGGGGTCTACTATGCTTTACAGCAGTCACCAAGTCGCGTCCAGTTGGAACCCTGCTGCCAGTCCCCTGGCCGGGCCTCGAGTCCAGGCAACGCTTGAAAGGAGGATAGAATGAAAACCGTCACAGCAATCTTACTGCTGATCGTGCTTGTTCCCTCTCTTGCCGTCGCTGGCAAAATCTACGGAATCATAAAAGAGGGAGGTAAGCCTGTTCGTGAAGGAATAGACGTGCGGATCACCACAATATCCGATAAACCCAAAACCGCCGCCTCCGGGCAGACCGACAAGAGTGGTTTGTACCGTCTTTACGTGAGAGGAACAGGAAAATACAACCTCATAGTGCGTGACACGCTACGTCACAAGGGAGACGATCTGTCGATGCCGGTTCGTTCGTATCGTAAGTCGGTGCGATACAATCTCGTTATACAGAAAGTCGAACAAGAAAAGGGCCAACTGGCGAGGTATATTCTGAGGAGGGAATGAGTATGGGGAATGGCACAAATGGAGGAAAGCGAAAGGGAGACATAATCTTCAAAGTTGTGGGCAGCTTTCTGGCTGCAGCAACCGTCGCGTTCATTGGCTTATATGGCAACCACGTTCTGGAAAAGAGGCATGCCAGAGATCTCCAAATGCGACTTTACACCGAGCTAATGAGTCAACGGGAGCAGGCAGAGAGCTCTCTACGTAAAGATATGTTCAAATCGATAATCGAGACCTTCATGAAGCCGGCGACAGTCACGCTGGAAGAAAAGGTCCTGAATCTCGAACTTCTTGCATACAACTTCCACGAGTCTCTTAATCTTAAGCCCCTGTTCTTGCATCTCCAGAGACTGATGGACCGGCATCCAGAGTCCATAGCCGCAGATCCTTCGGAGATTGAAGATTGCCGGAGGCGGCTGGTAAAGGTGGCGCGGGAGATAACGGGCAAACAGATGTTAATCCTCAAGGGAGTTGGAAGGAGCTTCGACAGAGAAGTCGAGTTCTACAACGATGCCGGCAATCCTCAATTGCCCGTAAGGCTGGACACGGTCACGCTGGAACTCGATTCGATCCGGAGGCACTTTTGTATCGAGGTGTTCGAGTTCGACTCGGCAACGGGAGAGATAGAGATCGAAGTTGAGGTTTGGGGGGACGGGGAACCATATCTTAACGACTTCGGGGTCGGGCCCTTCGACTTCCCCATGCTTGACAATTCCCGTCTCTCCGACGACCAGCGTTTTGCGGTGATGCTGGACGAATTCGACGAGTCAAGCGCTCTTATTACATTAGTCTATTTCCCCGGACGCTACGCCAGCCTCAAGGAGAAGCCATACTACGATGATATTGTCAAGAGACTTCTCCCTGGCATAGTCGAAAGAAAGTAACCCTGACGCTCTTGACGCATCACATCATTTGTTCGGCGTAAACGGGAAGCGCCCAAAATGACGACCGTCTAGCCGGAACTCTGTTTCGTTTTCTCGATCAAAACCAACCACCGCAATGAGTCCATTTCAGGAGATGCGATTTTCACCACTTCCCTGATTTGAAATTGCTGGGATGTGCCCATCTCCGAAGTCTCCTTCCTGGCGCTTCCACCTTTGTATGCTACCAGCAACCCGTCGGTTTTCAAGAAGGGCATGCTCAGTGGGACGATATCCCTCAGTCGCCCTGCAGCTTTGGCTGTAACCAGATCGAAGTTCCCCTTGAAATCAGGATGATCCGTGAGTTCCTCCGCACGCCGGTTCACTATCTTAATTCCCTCTAATCCGAGGCTCTCGCTCAGTTTCCGCAGAAACAGCGTCTTCTTGCGAATTGATTCCACCAGGGTCAGGTGAACATCTCTTCTGACGATCTTTATGGGGACGCCGGGGAAGCCTGCTCCTGAGCCGAGATCAAGGAGCTTCGCTCCCTTCGGTATATCAATAGCTTTGAAAACAGACAGGGAGTCGACGAAGTGTCTCAGGACCCGGTCCGGTCTAGCATCTCCTTTGGAAACCAGGTGCATCCGCTGGTTCCATTCCAAAAGCAACGCAGTATAGGCCTTGAACTTATCCACCATGTCATCGGAGAGGCTTATCCCGAAGGAGGAGCAGATCTTTCTGAAGAGAGCGATTTGTTGGGGAGATAACATGGGAGAATGTCAGATTATCGAAGAATGAAGATGTTTCACGTGAAACATCAGATAACGGCCAGCGAATACCGTCAACGGATTAAACGGATTCAATCCGTTGCTTCTATTGACTCGTTGGTGTGCTTTTTCATCCGTTCAATCTGTTCAATCCGTTGACCGTTTTGTTTGCCTTTTCATCCGTTCCATACGTTCAATCCGTTGACCGGTTTTTTGACTATCCGTTTGATCCTTCGGGCAATGCCCTCAGGACAGGTCCGCTGACCGTTTTGCCGCAAATTGCCTGAGATGCACCATCAGAACCGCAATGTCGCCTGGCGTGACCCCCGAGATTCGAGAGGCCTGTCCCACCGAGGCCGGCTTGACCCTCTTGAATTTCTCCAGAGCCTCTCTTTTAAAACCTATTAGATCGTCATACACGAAATCATCGGGGATGCGCATCGACTCGAGCTTCCGAGACTTCTCGATCTCCCTGATCTGCCGTCTGATGTATCCCTCGTATTTGACCTCAAGCTCAACCTGCTCGTATACTTCGCGGGGTACTTCCTTTGCCTCCCAGTCCACCTTCTGCAGGTCTTCGTAGGTAATCTCCGGCATCTTCAGCATCTTTACCAGCGACATCTTTCGGTTGTTCTCGATCTCGCCAAGAAGATAGGCAAAGGAGGAGAGAGAGACATAAACCCTGCGTAGCCGGGCCTTCTCCCTCTCGACTCTCTCCATCTTCTCCTGATAACGAGCATGGATATCCTCGGAGATTAAGCCGAACTTGTGTCCGTATTCCAAGAGCCTCTGGTCCGCATTGTCCTCCCTTAAGATCAGCCTGTATTCGGCCCGGGAGGTGAACATGCGATAAGGTTCATCCGTTCCCTTGGTGACCAGATCATCAATCAACACCCCGATGTAAGCCTGGCTCCTCTCCAAAACAAAGGGAGGTTCTTCTCTGATCTTCAGGACTGCATTTATACCTGCCATTATCCCTTGCGCTGCGGCTTCCTCATATCCTGAGGTTCCGTTGATCTGTCCGGCGAAGTAGAGATTCTCCACCAGTTTCGTCTCCAGCGTATGCTTCAACTGCACCGGAGGGAAGTAATCGTATTCGATAGCATATCCGGTTCGCATCATCTGGGCGTTTTCCAACCCGGGCACCGTTCTCAGAGCCTTCAACTGGATGTCCTCCGGCAGGCTGGTAGCAAATCCGTTGATGTAGTACTCGTTGGTGCCAACTCCTTCCGGCTCCAGAAAAAGCTGATGCCTGGGCTTCTCCCTGAACTTGACCACCTTGTCCTCGATCGAAGGGCAGTACCTCGGCCCAACCCCTTTGATCCTTCCGCTGTAAAGCGGAGATCTCTCCAGATTATTCAAGATCAACTCGTGGGTCTCCGGATTGGTATAGGCAAGATAACACAGGAGCTTATTCTCTGGAGAGATTTTCGTTCGCAAGGAAAACGGTTTCGGATGTTCGTCACCGGGCTGAGGAGTGGTCTTTGAGAAGTCGATGGTCCTTCCATCAAGACGCGGAGGGGTACCGGTCTTCAGGCGGCCTGCTCGAAATCCTAACTTAACCAGATTCTCGGTAAGGCCGTACGCAGGAAACTCTCCTGCTCTGCCTGCCGGAAAATGCTCTAAGCCAATATGGATCAGCCCATTAAGGAACGTGCCCGGAGTAAGAACGACCGCCTGACAGATATAAACCATTTTGGCAGCGGTGATAACTCCGTGCGCTTTTCCATCTTTGACCAAAATCTCCACAACCGCATCCTGCTTGATGAACAGATTCTCCTGGTTCTCCAGAGATTCCCGCATGGCCAGCCGGTACATCGCCCTGTCGTTCTGGGTTCGCGTGGACCAGACTGCCGGGCCTTTCTTAAGATTCAGTGTCTTGATCTGAACGGCGGTTTTGTCCGCGATGAAGCCTATCTCCCCGCCCAGCGCATCGATCTCCTTGACTAATTGCCCCTTGGCCTGCCCACCCACGGCAGGATTACAGGACATCTGGGCAATGGTCTCCTTGTTCATGGTAAAGAGGAGAGTCTTATGCCCCATCTTGGCGGAAGCCAGCGCCGCTTCGCAGCCGGCATGCCCGGCACCGACAACAATTATGTCAAATTCTTCTTCGTAGGTCAGCATATGGTTTCACGTGAAACATCCATCAAACGTGATCCTTCAGGTTTTGCACCACCTCACGTAGCCCCCCGTACGGGTGGCACCGAGGCGTAAAGCCTCGGCTACGCGTCGTCAAGAT
Source organism: uncultured bacterium (assembly GCA_965369445.1). GTDB lineage: Bacteria > Zixibacteria > MSB-5A5 > MSB-5A5 > SM1-73 > SM23-73-3. The sequence continues at coordinate 10,262 of CBDUQU010000097.1, forward strand.
ACTGTACGATGTTGTGGTGTCAAGGTTTTTGCAGGTTTTTCTCAATCCGCGATAATACCTCGAGCATCTCCTTGAGAAGCTGCTGTTGAGTCCTTTCCGGGGGTCTATCTTCGAGCATCGTCGCCTCGGATTTCACCAAGCGCACCTTATGCATTACCTCTTCCTTGATCGCGTCAAAATCCTCCAATCCGACCAGCTTCCCTTCAGGTGATGTGTTGGCGCCGTGACCTGCGGTCTGAATGTTCAGGTGACCTAACCCAAAACCCCGCTCGAACGGCCCCTGCATTGTATTGAGATTGGTGATCTTGTGAAAGGGGATCACCTTCTTCTTTTTCCAGAAGACGCCGCCCTGCAGTCTCAGATCTTCTGAAGAAAGCTCATACTTCAAGGTCTTCAGATAAGCGGGGAGATACAACTGTATAAGGATGAAAACCGCCAACCCCAGAACACCTATCACAAAGGACCATATGTCGTAAAGATGCCTGGGGTGCTGTTTGATAACCTGAAGAAACACGACTGGCACTACGCCATAGATGGCAAACAACAGAGAATTGATGAGGGTATACATTCTCTTCAATCTCGGACTTGGTTTGAACTCCATTGTAGGTTCTCCTTTCTTCTTTCAGTCAGGCACGTTCGTTCACCTGGGTTATACGAATCAGACCGTTACGGTTCCCTATACTTTTCCCAGTACAAGACTTCAGACAACGATTTCTTTGGCGGAGAAGCCGACCATTTGACCGGCTCGCCCAATGCGATGAGCGAGAGGATCCGTTTTTCTTTGGGTACCTTCAACAGCTCTTTGAATTTATCCTTATGCGGGCGCATCTGACCCTCTATCCAGCAGCTTCCCCAGCCTAAGTCTCTGGCTGCCAACAACATATTCTGCGTGGCGGCCGATCCGTCCTCTCTCCAGTATTCAGACGACCCCCCCACAGCTACTGCAATTATGGCAGACGTCCCGTCAAATTTACCGTCCTCGAAGGTGTCGTACTTTCTCGGAAGGTGAAAGCGACTTACGATCTGGTCCATAACGGCTCTCTCAGTTATCACGACAAAACCCCACGTCTGCCTGTTCCTGGCCGAAGGGGCTAGTCGTCCGGCATTGACGATCTTCTCCAAATCGCCTCTCGGAATCTTCTTGCCGGTGAAAGTCCGTATCGTTCGTCTTGCGTGGATAGCCTCGAAGAGATCCATTGGTTTTCCTTTCACTTTCTCGCGCATGAGCACCCGTCACTTATTATCAACCTCGCATAGCACCGCGTACGCCGGGTTCAATATTACTTTTCTGGACATAAGAGGAGCTTGTAGAGATCCCTCTTCCTAAGTGTTTTGATTTCCGCGGAGCAAAGGCTCTCAGCAAACTCTATCCGTGTGTCAGTCCGACGCACTGACCTTCAAAACCAGAGCGGCGGCTCTCTGAGTTTTCCGCCCAGCCTTTTCTCCTCAGTTCATCTCCTGAGTTGACCTTTCTCAGTCTCCGTGAACTGAAGGCAATCTGATTCACTCCGCAAGCTCACCGGTCAACCCAAGCGCAACCTCGAATCAGCGAACCCTCACCACTATATTTAATATAGGATGAGGCTGTATAAATGTAAAGCAACTTTTCCTCACGCGCTTAAGACCATTGTGTAAATTCTTTTGTGTAAAATTATGTTTGGAGGGACAAATAGATAGGGC
>CBDUQU010000098.1:0-11806 GCA_965369445.1 uncultured bacterium
AAAGATCTCGAAAAGGCCGAGAAGTTCTTCCGAAAAGCCGAATCATACGATCCGCAGGATCACGAGTTCTATCTATACATGGCAGGGTTTTATCAGAAGAAGGGCAACCAGGGCCGGGCAAATTGGGCAATTCAGAAGGCAATGTATCACCAGTTATTTCCCCCGGCGTTGGAATCGGGCAACAAGATTGGAAGGTGAGGCGGTGGCAAGGGCTAATAGCTCTGGAACAGTTTTCCCCACTTGGTCTCAGACCATTCCTTGAAGATCTTTGTCCCTTTTACCGGCCACCAGAAGCGGTCATGGTAAAAGGCAGAGCCGAAAACGAAGATGTAAACCAGAGGAGTGTGGAAAAACAGCCTTTGAAATATCCGTAATGGGGAGAACCACAAAAGATCACCCACCCGGCTTGCCATGTTATCACCCACGCTGAAGCCGAAGTTCACCCCGGAGACGTCTTCACCCAGAACCTCGATCTCCTCCATTCTCCCCTTTCCCAATCCCCTCTCGTGAGCCAGCCGGATGTACTTTATGCTCATGGGATCGAATCCCATCATCTTTGCCGCCACCGCATCTATAGCCACCGAATCTCCGGAAGCTAAGATGAAATCTTTTATCTCCGGCTTCATGGTGCGGGGACCGGGGCCGTTTCCTGCGGTGGTGCCGTCCATCACCGCAAAGACCCCGGAATGAATCTCCTGCTGGATGGCCAGAAGATCGACCAAGGTCTCGTGAATCCAGGTGTGAGTGTAGTGCCTCTTGGTGGTCAATAGCCCGCCGAAAGCGTTCTTCATGGCACCGGTGGTGGTGGTATAGATGTGACATTTCACGGTAGGGAGGTGGACGATATTCTTGTCAAAGAAGAATTCAGGAAGGAAAATCCCGTGCTTATAGATTTTAGGCAGCGCCAGAAGCTCTGCCTTCGGCTCGTATCTGATCCATTTGAAATCGTCAGCGAAATTGAACCTTACCTCGATGTCATGCTTCTTGAAGACCCCGGCGTACTTGTTCAGCCTCTCTCCCTTGGGTGCGTTGGTGACCACGGTCTCGTTCTCCACTGCCACCAGCTGGTCATATCCCAATCTCTTGAGGCCCTGGATGGTTCCCTCTAACTGCCAGGGCGTGGTGTTGGCCCCGGGGAAGGGATAGTGCCAGGAGATGTTATCCTTGAGGATAGTGGTCTTATCCTTGGGGAGATGAGTCTCCACCTCTGCCAACCTCAAGAGGTTCTGATAATCCTCCAGCACACTCTCGGGTGAAGTCTTCACCACCGCCACTTTCGATCTTGCCACAGGACCTCCTTAGAAAATGCGGATGACGAATGACGAATGAGGAATAAAAGCATTCGTCATTCGTCATTTCGTAAGTCGAGCATAACAGAGCAAACTTTAGAATATGTAAACGATCAAAATCACTGCCAGAAGCCAGAGGATGATATTCGCCAGGATGGGTCTGTCTGTCAGAAGCATTCTGGTGGGGCTTCCGCCTCCTTCCTTCTGGTGAATCAGATAGAGGTACCGAAACACTCCATATAATACGAAAGGAATGGTCAATTCCATGTGACTCGCGCCCAATTTCACCTCCACCTCAGGCGAGAGCGTGTAGAAAGCATAAGCTACCACGGTGGATGCCGTCACCACCGAGATCATCTGGTCTAAAAAATAGGGGCTGTATTCAGAGAGACTTTTTCTATGGTCGGTAGCCTGGCCCTCCAAGAGAACAAGCTCGTGCCTTCTTTTGCCGAAGCCCAGAAACAAAGCCAGAAGGGTGGTGCAGACCACTAACCAGGCAGAGATATCCACCCCGATCACCACTGCTCCTGCCACCGCTCTAATCACAAAACTAAAAGCGATGCACATCACGTCGATTATTACCACGTTTTTCAGATACACAGAATAGACCAGGTTCAAAACGAAGTAGCCCAGCCCGGTTAAAGCGAAGAAGGGATTTAGCCAGAACGAAAGGCCAAGGGAGATAAGGGCCAACACGACAAAAAGAAGGACGCCGGTAGAGACCTTGACCTGGCCACCGGCGATTGGACGGGTCGATTTCAAGGGGTGCTTTCTATCACTCTGCACATCCATAATGTCGTTGAAAATGTAGACGCTGGAGGAGAGAAGGCAGAACAACGCGAAAGCAGCCAGAGATTTCAGAAAGAAATCCGGCTTGTCTAAGTTTTGAGAGAAGATAAGTCCCGCGAAGAGCACAAAGTTCTTGACCCACTGCTGGGGCCGCAACGTGGCAAAGATAGCGCGCATTTTCCTTCGAACCCTCCGACCTCTTTTAAGCAGGCAAAGTCTTGACATCCAGAATCTAAATCAAGGATTCAAAATTTACAACCAAAAACTGCGATTTTTTCGTGTTCAAGTTTCCGGTGATATTTCTGCAGCAGGTCGAGCCGGCGACAAGATCGCGCCGGTTTGCATCATGAAAAGTCTCTCTCAAATGAGAATGAGATTGCCGCCTTTTACGCAAATACCGTCCTAAAACGCACCCGGGACCAGAGCCTAACTTAAGTTAGGCTCTGGTCTTTTTCCCGGCCGGAATACCGCATGCATTCTTGGCCTGGTCCAGCCCAAATGACCGTTGCTGGCTTGATTCTGATAATGTGCAGAGCCAGATGACGCTCAGTCTCTGAGTCTATCTCGTGCCGGAGACGTCTTGCAGGTGGTCTTCGGACATGGGGATAGATATTCTTCAGTGTGGGCTTGGATTTACTGAGCAACGGGGACCAACTTCTCCTGATACATCACCGATCTGTTCTTGCCGACGCTTTTGGCTTTCAGAAGAGCCATGTCTGCTGAGTAGATGAGGCGATCGACCGAGCGGGAATCATAAGGATATATCGCCCCTCCCAGGCTCACCGTGATATTGTGCTCCTGTTTTAGGCGCTCGTCCCTGAAGGCGAAGTTTATGATGTGCTTGCGCAGTCTCTCCATGAATTTCAGACACTCTTCCTGATCCGACTCCGGCATGATCACGCAGAATTCCTCACCTCCGTAACGGCAGACCACGTCGATCGACCTGACCGTGCGGATGAGAAGCTCCCCCAGTTGCTTGAGCAGCTGATCCCCGGCCTGGTGCCCAAAGGTATCGTTGTAGACCTTGAAATCGTCAATGTCGAAGATGACCAGAGCCAGTTTTCGGCTGAACCTTTTTGCACGAAATACCTCCTCGGTCAATCGCTTGTAGAAATAACGATAGTTGTAGAGCGCGGTTATGCTGTCGGTATGAGAGAGCTCTTCGATGCTTTTGAAGTGTCTTATGTTCTTGTAAGTGATGACCGCCATGTTGACTAAGATAGCCAGAATATCCAAGTCTATCTGCCGATATTTGGCCCCGTCCGTCTTTTCGCCCAAGAATATTATCCCGAAACTGCTCTCCGAAAAGGTAAGCTTGGCTCCGATCTGAAAGCCGGAGGCAAAGAGAGCCTTCAAAAGCTTGTCCTCACGGGCGAGCTTCTGCATACTGTAGAGCTGCCAGATCTGCTTCTCATTCTTGATCCAGTTATATAGAGCTTTCCCCATGTCTATCTTCAACTCGGAGATGGTTTCCTTTTCAAACAGATCCGAGGTGTGGGCGCCGTAGAAGTATTTTCCCACGACGTCACCGTTTTGTGAGTGAGGGAACATCAGAAAGACGGATTTTGCCCCCAGATGATCCTGCATCATCCGGGCCAGCAGGGAGAAGAGCCCCTCCTCTTCCAGTATCGAGTAGAGATTCTTGACCAGCTCTAAGACTGCGTTGAGATCGAATATCTTTCTCTTGAGATCACGGTTCAGAAGCGATGATTCTGCTGTCTCCTGCTTCGTGCCTGCGTCAACCTTCTTTTCCAGTTCCTTGAGCTTTGCTGCGAGATCCTCCTTTTCCAAATTCAGTGCGATCTGATTCAGCACAAGAAGCGGTAACTTTTCGTCGGCACCGGCCTCCGCTTCTCCGACCTGTTTTGAGCCGCCAGCACGAGCCGAATGGTCTGTGGTGACCGAGAAGACGACGAATCCCCACAGGTCCGCTTCTGTCGTCAGCGGGATGAGGCGGTTGAGCTGATGCTGTTTGTGCAGTGCCCTCAAGGAGGGGGGAATCCTGGCTGATGGCAGGAGTTCAAGATTCATCGGAGCATCCGCCGACGTCACCTGCGAGATGAATTCGGAGTTGGATTTGATGCTTATCTTGCCTCTCTGGGGGAGACTGATATTGTGGGCCAGGATGCTTTGGTATACGTTTTTCTTTTTCGCAAAGAGAAGGAATTTGTCCGAGTTGAAATGCTCACCGAATATCTCTGCCAGTCGGGATGTAATCTCGGGGTATTTGTCGCGAACCAGCGGAATCCTGGGAAGCTCGGCAGCCAACTCCGAGAGCCTGCGGAGCCTGTCGGTATTCTGTTCCTGCTTTTCAGCCAACAGGCGATACCTCTGCTGCAGCTTGGAGAAGCTCAAAAGAAACCACCCCACCAGGAAGAGTACGAATAAGAAGGCGAAGGCCAGCTTGAGATAGATGGAGAAATCTATCAGCAGAAGGACTCCGAAGAGAGCCATAAGAAAGACAAGCTCCGCTGCGAACAGAAGATATTCTTTTCCGAATGTGATCAGCTTAGGCATCAGGATGACCTCTGAACATGCGAAAACAAAGGGTCTGCTACGAAGCGATGAACCCTAATTTATTATCGGCTTGGCGGGGAAAATATTGATGGAGAAAAGGCAGGGAAAGGGGGGTATATGGGTCTGCGACGAAGGTCCGACGCCTGGGATATGAAAAAGCCAGTCGACGAATTCCGGTTATCCGAGACCGGCCAATTGATGAAGAGCCAAAGAGAGGAAGACCACCCCTGCGGTCTCGGTACGGAGCCTTCTCGAGCCCAAACTTATGGGTATCGCTCCCTGTGCCTTGGCTTTGGAGAGTTCCTCATCAGTGAAGCCGGCTTCCGGGCCAACTATGAGAAGGACCCTATCGGGTTTTGTTTTAAGCTGTTCACAGTCTCTTACGTTCTTTGCATCTTTATCCAGGCTGGCGATCAGGCAGAGGTCAAAGTTGCCTATTCGGGGAAGCAGTTGGTCAAAGGGGGTTACATCGTGTATCTCAGGCAGTACGGTTCGGAGCGACTGCTTCATCGCGGCAATAGCCAATCTTCTCCAGCGGTCAATCTTGTTTTTCTCTCTGGAGGCTTCGCCTACCTTGACTAAGTTTGTTTCTGTCACGATAGGGATTATAGACGCTACTCCGATCTCGGTTGTCTTCTCGACTAAGAAGTCCATTTTTTCCTTGCGGCAGATGGCCTGAGCTAAGGTAATATGGCATTGGGGCTCGTTCTCCATCCGCGTTCGCGAGAGGATTCTCCCTTGCAGGAAGTCTCTGGACACCTCGTCGATCAGGACCCTGTATTTCGTGCCACGGCCATCCACCACGTCGATCTCGTCCCCGGCCCCGTGACGCAGCACTGAAAGGATATGCCTTGCCTCGTCCCCGTCGATGGTCAGAGTTTCTTTGTTGATCTTCTCCGGATTAGTGTAGAAGTTGGTGATCATCTTGCGACAACTCAAGGTTCATTTATACTGATCCAGGAACGTGTACCACGCAGAGTGTCCTTCGATCTGGGTGGCCTCGAAAAGGTGTTCCCGGAGAGCGGAAGCTTGTCGGAGCGAAGCAGAGATCCCGCTTTGCGGGACTTCCGCGACTGTTCTGATCTCTTGGGACTGCCTAAATTCCAAGGGTCTCTTTCAATTTCTCGAAGAAGCTCTTGTCTCCCCTGGGCGGCTGCATGTTTTCTTTAGAACCTAATTCCTTTAATAGTTTCTTCTCCTCTGAAGACAAGCGGGTGGGAACCCACACCAGCACCCTGACGAACTCATCCCCTTTCCCGTAACCCTGCAGGCGTGGCATTCCCTTCCCCCTGAGTCTGAATACCTTACCCGACTGGGTTCCCGGGGGAATCTTCAGGTTGATGTTGCCATCCAGGGTCGGGATTGTAATTTCGATTCCCAACGCAGCCTGGGTGAAGCTGATCATGGTATCGTGGACGATGTCGTCTCCGTGCCTTTTGAAAACGGGATGCTCCTGCTCCTGGATGAGCACGATAACGTCCCCGGGAGGACCTCCCCGCGGTCCGGCATTTCCTGTGCCGCGCAATTGGATGTAATTTCCGGAGGTCACGCCGGCCGGAATCTTCACGGTGATGGTAGAAGTCCCTTTCTCCCTTCCTTCGCCGCGGCAAACCGGGCAGGGTTTATCGACGACCATTCCCTCTCCGTTGCATTGATCGCAAGTGGTAACATTCACAAACTGCCCGAACAGGGAGCGAGATACCCGCCTTATTTGACCGGTTCCTTGACACCTGGGACACGTTGTCCTGGAGGTGCCCTCGGCTGCTCCGGATCCGCCGCACTCGCTGCATTTCTGAAGTCTTTTTATCTTTATCGTCTTTTCCACTCCGGTGGCGATCTCTTCTAAGCTGAGTTTGAGCCGTATCTGCATGTCGCGTCCCTTTGGCGCTCCCTGCCGGGTCCGGGTGGTGCCAAAGAAGTTATCAAAGACGCTTCCGAAGCCTCCGAAATCACGCATGAAAGCGCGTAAGGCATCTCCCAGATCGAAGGAGGTGAAGTCAAACCCGCCGAAGCCGCCAGCGCCGCCCAAGCCGGCGTGGCCGAACTGATCGTAGGTCGATCTCTTCTGCGGGTCCTTCAGAACCTCATAAGCCTCGGTGGCTTCCTTGAATTTCTCCTCCGCTTCTTTATTGCCAGGGTTTTTGTCGGGGTGATACTGCAGGGCCAGCCTGCGATACGCCTTCTTTACGTCATCCTCCGTGGCGTCTCTACCTAATCCCAATACCTCGTAGTAATCCCGTTTTGGCATTGTGTTTCTTGTTTCCTCTGAGAGAAGGATACCACCAACAGTAATTAGAATCGGCTCAAAAGCTGAATGTCATCACAAGTCCCCTGGGGAGTCTGTGTTGATCTTGGAGAATTGTCCAACGCTACCGAATATATACGTCACTCTTCCGAGTGTCAACATCAAAAAAGTGAGGTTGTGTATTGGAAATCGGGTCTGGCTGAGCCACGCCGGACGGGCTGAGAGCGGTTAGACGATCGTTTCGCCGCAGGAGTCCCTGAAGCGCGGGGCACCTGTTCAGCCAGGGGCGAAAGAGAATAGGTGACCTACTTATAGCTTAACCTGGTTGCTCGTGAAAACAGTTGCTCTCGTATTCTGTCTTCTCCAATCAGTCTGTGCGGGTTTTGAACCAGAAGCTATACGGAGCGATCATGGTCTTACCGTACATATCTGCCGCGCTGGCGGCAACAGTAATGGTATATACCTCGCCGGAAGCCAAAAGGGAATCCGGAACAAATTCCATGCGGTCGGGGAGAGTCGAGACGAAAGTCCCGGTGATTTCATTCTGTTCCGAATCCACCATCTCAAAGGCTGAGATCACCGACTCTGTGTCCATATCAGTGTTGAAGTAAATCTTGACTGTGGTATGTGGAAAAACCCAGGTTTCTCTGTGCTTGGGTGAGGTAGACACGATGACGACAGGTTGTGTGGTGAACGAAAACTGGTATGGCTCGAGCAGTTTCGTTCCCTGGGTGGTGCGCGCAGAGGTGTCGATCGTCGAAGTGTATTTTTCATTGGTGGCCAAAGCCACATGCGGAGCAAACTCCATCCGCGAGAAGCCAGCCCAAGAATGATTCCCCGTCACTTCGTTCAGCTCGGAATCCACCATTTTGAAAGCAGAACTCACGGACCCCATGTCCATGTCAGTGTTGAAAGTCATTCGTACTATGACCATCGGGGAAACCCATGTTTGATTGTCCCTGGGGCTGGATGAGATTCTGATGGGTTCTGTGGTAAAGGAAAACTGGTATGGTTCAGATAATTTTGCTCCATGGATGTCGGACGCGGTGGTGTCGATTGTCACAGCATATTCTTCATTCAAAGCCAGAGCCGAACTTGGCCGAAACTCCATTCCGTTCGGACCGAGCCAAACAATGTCACCCATCACGTCTTCCAGCTCAGAATCTACCATCTTGAAGGCTGACTCTACCGACTCCGTTTCCATATAGGTATTGAAACTGATCCTTATTCTAATATGTGGGGAAACCCCGGTATCATTGTCCTTGGGGCTGGACGAGACCTTGAGGCAGTCCGTGGTGAAGGAGAACTGATATGCCTCGTGCAGTTTCGCTCCGCTAATTCCCGACGCCGTGGTGTCGATGGTGACGGTGTAGGTTTCGCTGACAGCCAGAGGCGAATCCGGGCGAAACTGCATCGCCTGCAGAGCACTCCAATCAATCTCTCCGGTCACATGATTCAACTCGGAATCGACCATACTGAAAGCTGAGTTCACCGATTCGATGTCCATCTCGGCGTTAAAGGTGATCCGTATGGCGGTAAAAGGGTGAACCTGAGTGTCATTATCACGGGGGGTAGTATGTTCGATCTTGATGGACTCTGTTGTGAAGGAGAACGAGCATGGCTGAGGAAGTTTCCCTCCCGACACGTCGGACGCGGTGGTGTCGATTGTGACGGTGTACATTTCACCGGCAGTCAGCGGGGAGTTGGGACGAAACTCCATCTGCCGCTGGTTCGAGGACCAGTAGAACGCTCCCATTACGTCTTCCAGCCCGGAATCAATCATTCTGAAAGCCGACTGAACCGATCCTGCATCCATTTCGGTATTGAAAAAGATGTTTATTCTGGTAGAAGGCGAAACCTGTGTCTGATTGTGACGCGGGTAGGTGTCTTCGACTCTGATGGGTTCTGTGGTGAAGGCGAATTGGTATGGTTGGAGCAGCTTGACCCCAGCCGTATCCGAGGCAGTGGTGTCGATAATCACCTGGTAGCGTGTATTGCTGGCAAGTTAATACTTCGGATTGAACTCCACGGAGTTGGACGGCTTAGAGGGATACCAGTAGAACGTACCTTCCACCGCCGGCTCAATGTGAAAAGCCGTTTCAAAACCTGTCTGATTCATGGGGGTAAGGAAACGAATCCAGATTGACTCGCTGAGTTTTACCCCCTGTGCTCCGTCGTACGGCGAAACCGAGCGAATTAAATCGTGTATGGAGGCAAGGAAAATGGCATCTACCAGAGCCGTAGTCCCGTCCGTGACCCTGATGTTGGGCTTGGAGACGTAGTCACGATATCCACCCGCTTCCACCAGGAGCTGGTAGTCGCCGGCAGGCAGCCCGGAGAGCTTGAAATAGCCAACACTGTCGATCTGCGTTGATGCTATGGGGATACCCATGTATGCGGTAACCTGGGCCTGTGATTCAGCAGGGTGCACAACGCCTACGATGGCTCCCGCCTCCTCGGGTCCGTCGTAGTAGTAATTATTGGTCGTGGTTTTCTTGGAGCAATTCAGAATCAGCAACGAAAGCATTGCAGCAAGAATCAGAACCTTTTTCATCTCGCATTACCTCCAAACATTGGCTTTCAGCTCATTAATCCCAAGAGGGAAATCGTTCCTACAACTATCTTCTTCCACTGAATGGCGGATATTTATCCGTCATGCACGTGCAATAAGACACCAGCCGGCTAACGTAGCGGTTATATCTGATGAGAAAATCAAACCAGCTTAAAGGAAAATGTCCTGTTATCAATATAGCAAAAAACGCCAGGATGGCAACAAAAAAAGCCGCGATGCCGTAGACGAAGGCAAATAACCCGTGCGGTATGCCGATGTACAGCCAGCCTAAGAGAATCCGGGCTAACACCAAGAGCCGTGAAGAGTTCTCGGGATATTCCACACCGTAGTTGACCGGATAATCATACATGTCTCTTCCTCCTACAGAAAGGCTTGCAAGAAACGATTCCCTACAATATAGTTTCTTGGCAGGGAAAAACAAGAGTACGTGTCCAGAGTTTCTAACCCCTTAATCTTTTTATGCGACGGTAGTCTCCACGAAGCGAAAGACCAGAACCTAACTTAAGTTAGGTTCTGGTCTTTCAACAGATTCTGGTCTCCCAACAGGATTGAGGTTGTTCAGTCAAGGCAAGAAGAAATAGACGTCGTAATATGTTCCTCTCAGATGGGCTTTTGCTCCGCCTTCGTAGACGAGTCATCCCCGCGCAAAATCAAACTGAGGATGTTCTTTATTCTTAGAAGCGATAGAAATTTCAGTGGCCCTTTGGGAAGGTTAACCTTAAGAAACCTCACCGGCCATTTGAGTTCGTCCTTGTCACAGATCGTAGAGACCTGCAGTGATCTGACAGATGACCCGGCATCTTCGGATTGAATTCCACCCGACCCGCCCTGGGCTAACCGTTCATCGATAGCCCGGATTATATTTTGAGCTTGGTTTATCCTCTTTTCGATCTCCTTGAATTTGTTGAGCTTGATCAGTCCGTGATTGTATTTCACCCGATTGAGCCTTAAAGCGCCCTCGTAGGTGCTCTCCACGATCTGGTCTCTGGTCATCCAGTCAGTCTCGTAGTTGAGCATTTGTTTCCAGCTTGGCTGCAGAAGCGCCTTTCTGTGTTCCTCTAAAGTACGATAGAACAGCTTATAACCATGTTCCTTCGGGTTTTCGAAGACCCTGCTTCCCGGGTCCAGAAAGGGGGCTAATGGAGAAATGTAGGGAAAGAGATTTTTGCCATTGCCGACTCGCATCAGGAGTTGGTCAATGTATTCCACCGTGTCCATCACTGATTCGGTGGTCTGACCAGGTAGCCCGATCATAAAAAAGAGATCGAACTTATGACAGCCTAATTTGAGAATTCTCTCGACCATCTCCTCCATTCTCTTATTGTTATAAGGTCGACCGAAAGCCGCTCTTATCTCCGGGTCATGAGTCTCAGGCGAAAGCTGGATGTTCAGATGAGGGATGGATGCCGCCATCAAATCCAGATAGTCCAGAGGAGGAATGTCGAAGAACTCCAGCACCACGTGATTGTCCAATCGCTGCTTTGAAAGCAGCTTCAAGAGCTTGACAGCGTACTCCTCACCGGGTTGAAAAATGTCTCCCAGGATGAAAATAGGTCCTTTGAAGTAGCGGGCGATCTGAGAAACGTCGGAGGCCACCAGCTCCGCATCCCGGAAGGCTGGCTTTTGGCGGTGGCAGAACTCATGGTAAGTCTCCTGTGATCCCCCGCAGGTTCCGCAGTGATAGCTGCAGCCCCGGCAGGTGAAGACAGCGGTGATAGGATACTCGTGCCAGCCGTAGAATGGAATATGCCCGGAGAGGTCTCTGTGTTTTATGGCCGATCTGATCATGTGGGAATAATCCAGAGGGAGCTGATTTAGATCGTCGGGAACCCAGCTGGTAGGGTTGACTTTCACCTCGCCGTTTTCCTTGTAGGTGAGGTTGGGCACCTCATCAAGCCTGCTCCCGTTCCTGATAGCTGACAGCAGGCGGTAAAGAGGCACCTCGGTGGAGTCTCCGCGCATGACAAAATCGACCTGAGGATAGGTGATGAGTTCCTTATGATAATAGGTCGACGATAACCCCCCGAAGATCACCGGAGTTTGGGGATGATGTTTTTTCACTATCCGGGCCAGTTCTAAGCTTCCCTGAGCATGGGGCAGCCAGTGCAGATCGATGCCAAAGGCAGAGACCTTCAGCTTCTTTATCTCTCTTTCCGCATCGTACCGGGGATTAGATAGCATCTTGTGGGCGACGTTTATTATCCGTACGTTAAACCCCTGCTTGGTCAGATAGTGGGACAGACTCACAAATCCCAAGGGGAACATGTCAAAGACCGGGGTGGAGGGGATCACATCGCTAATCGGCCCCCACATCACGGAACGCTTCCGAAAGTCATATATGCTGGGAGGATGAAGAAGAACTAAATCAAGCATAAGAAATCAAAAAAGGTCGAA
>CBDUQU010000099.1:0-11785 GCA_965369445.1 uncultured bacterium
GGCTGATAGCCCACAGCAGATGGCATTCTTCCCAAAAGCGCCGAGACCTCGGAACCGGCCTGTATGAATCTGAAGATGTTGTCAATAAACAAAAGAACGTCCTGGTGCTCCTCGTCTCTGAAATACTCTGCCATGGAGAGGCCGGAGAGCCCAACCCTGAGTCGTGCGCCTGGCGGCTCGTTCATCTGACCGAAGACCATCACGGTTTTTTTGATGACCCCGGACTCCTTCATCTCCAGCCACAGATCGTTTCCTTCGCGGGTCCTTTCTCCCACTCCGCAGAAAACGGAATAGCCGCCGTGCTCCGTGGCGATGCTTCTGATCAACTCCATCACGATGATGGTTTTTCCCACGCCGGCGCCGCCGAAGAGCCCCACTTTCCCGCCCTTGGGATAAGGCTCGAGGAGATCGATAACCTTTATTCCGGTCTCGAGGACGGAGGTCTTCGTCTCCTGATCCTCCAAGCTGGGTGCGGGGCGGTGAATGGGATAGGTCTTCTCGATGTTCTCGACCGGCCCCAACTCATCTATGGGTTTCCCCAAGAGATCGAACATCCTCCCTAAGGTTCCCTCACCCACCGGGACCTGTATGGGGCCGCCGGTGTCGAGGGCCCGCATTCCGCGCACCAGGCCGTCGGTAGAGGCCATTGAGACACACCGCACCAAATTGTCCCCCAGGTGCAGCGCCACCTCCACGGTCAGGTCGATTTTCTTCTCCTTGTCCTCGATCTTGATGGCATTGTAGATATTGGGCAGCTTATCCGGCTCGAATTCGCAATCGACCGTTGCCCCGATCACCTGCTTGACTTTTCCGTAATTCGGACTTGCCACTTTTGCTCCTTTTCAGTTAGAATCATCACTCTGTTGGGGCGGGGGTTGAACCCCTGTCCGAACGTGTGACCTTTTCGATTGGAACTGTCTTCTTCATAGTCAACATTCGCTCTTTTCAATCGAGACTATCCTTTCAAAGCCTCGGCTCCGGTGGTGATCTCCAGCATCTCCTTGGTAATGCTGGCCTGCCTGGCTTTGTTCATGACTAAGGTGAGATGGTCGATCATATCCTCAGCATTCCTGGTTGCCCCACCCATGGCGATCATGCGGGAACCTTGCTCCGAGGCGAACGACTCTGCTAAGGCCATCTGAACCCGGGTCATGCAGTAGTCGGGGAGGAGGCTGGAGAAGATCTTCTCCGGATCAGGCTCGAATATATAATCCACGAAACTCTCTTTGACTTCCTCCACCCGACTCTCGATGTTAAGGAATTTTTCGGTGGTGACCTTGTAGCTGACGGCGGAGAGAAACTTGGTGTAGATGAAATAGATCTCATCCACTTCCCTGGAGAGGAAAAGGCTCACCAGGTCATTGGTGATGTTCTTCACCAGCGCGAGGTCCAAATCTCCCCCGTGTTCCACATACTCTGATACTACTTCGCAAGGTCTCTTAGAATAATAGGAATAGGCCTTCTTGCCAACCGGGATCAAGGTCACCTGCTCTGGCTTATAGCTCCTTATGAACCTATCAGCCTGGTGAATGACATTGTTATTATACGAGCCGCACAGGCCGCGATCCGAGGTGACCAGCGCCACTCCCACCTTTTTCACTTCCCTTTTCTCGAACAGCGGGTGGTCAAGCGAAGCCGCCGCCCGGGTGAGATTATCCAGCATGACCTGCATCTTGGTGGCGTAAGGGCGGGACGATTCCACCTTAGCCTGAGCCCTTCTCAGCTTAACCGCGGCCACCATCTCCATGGCCTTGGTGATCTGCTGCGTTCCCTGGACGCTCTTTATTCTTCGTCTTAAATCTCGTAAGGTCGCCATGTGTGTTTCCAACCTCACCCCCTGTTTCCCCCTCTCCATAAAATGGAGAGGGGGACAGAAGGGGGGAGAGGTGTCAAGGTCTTACAGATTTCTGTACTTATAGGAAACTGACATCGTCAAGAACCGATTCCGTGAGAGCGGGAGTGGGTTCTACGCCGGGCACTCGGCTTCCGGCTGGGTAGACTCTAACTTAGCCTTGAACTGCTCCTTGAATTTGGTTATGGCCTCGCTTAGTTTCTTCTCCGTATTCTCGTCTAAATCCTTGCTGGTGGCGATGCTGTGCTCCACGTCCGGATATTCCTTTTCCATGAAGGGATAGATTTCCTCTTCGAATCTTTTGATTGATTCCAGAGGCAAATCATCCAGATATCCGTTGGTGGCAATATAGATCATTATCACCTGTTTCTCCACCGGCATGGGGACGTACTGCGCCTGCTTGAGGATTTCCACAGTCCTCTCGCCGCGGATAAGATACGCTTTGGTGGTCTCATCCAACTCCGTTCCGAACTGGGTGAATGCGGCCAGCTCTCGATACTGCGCCAGATCGAGCCGGAGTCTTCCTGTCACCTTTCTCATGGCCTTAACCTGCGCTTTTCCTCCCACCCTGGAGACGGATATACCCACGTTGATGGCCGGTCTCACCCCTGCGTAGAATAGGTCCGTCTCAAGATAGATCTGTCCATCGGTGATGGAGATGACGTTGGTGGGAATGTAGGCGGTGACGTCTCCGGCCTGGATTTCAACAATCGGAATGGCAGTTAGCGAACCGCTGCCCATTTCTTCATTTAGTTTCGCGGCCCGCTCCAGGAGACGGGAGTGAAGATAAAAGATGTCCCCGGGGAATGCCTCTCTTCCGGGCGGACGCCTCAAAAGCAAGGACATCTGGCGATAGGCCTGTGCATGCTTGGTCAAATCGTCGTAGAAGAGCACCACGTGTTTGCCATTATATAGGAATTCCTCTCCCATGGCGCAGCCGGCGTAGGGAGCAATGTACTGAAGAGGGGCCGGATCAGCAGCTGTGGCTACCACCACGGTGGTGTACTCCATGGCTTCATGGTCTTCGAGCGTCTTTATAAACTGGGCCACGGTGGAGGCTTTTTGCCCGATGGCCACATATATGCAGTAAAGGTCGGTCTCTTTCTGATTGAGTATGGTATCCAGCACCAGAGCGGTCTTTCCGGTCTGTCGGTCGCCGATAATTAGCTCTCGTTGTCCCCGGCCTATGGGAATCATGGAATCGACGGCTTTCAGTCCTGTTTGCACCGGTTCGCTTACCGGTTTTCTCTGAACCACATTGGGCGCCCCTCCCTCAATAGGCCGGTAGCTTTTTGCCACGATGGGGCCTTTTCCGTCTAAGGGTTGACCCAGGGCATTCACCACCCTTCCTACCAATGCGTCTCCGACCGGCACCGAGGCGATCCTTCCGGTTAGCGTAACCCGGTCTCCCTCCTTGATCTCATCATAGGGGCCTAAGATGGCGGCGCCCACGTTGTCCTCCTCTAAGTTGAGTATCACCCCGGTCACGTCGTTGGAGAACTTTATCAGCTCGCTCATCATGGCGTCTTCTAATCCCCAGATGCGGGCAATGCCGTCCCCCACCTGCAGAACCGTCCCTACACTCTCCATCTTCAGCTTGGTTTCGTACTTCTCTATCTCCTTCTGAATGATCGAGCTTACTTCTTCCGGATTTAGGGGCATAGTTTGCGCTTCCTCCCTTATTGGCTATTCCTCAAAACAGCTTTTCATCCTTCGATAGCATATGCGTAAAGACTATCACACTTTCATATCAATCGAGCCGGTTAGTACACCTTCAGAGCGGACATCTGGTCCTTCAGTTGGCTGAGTTGATGCCGAATGCTTCTGTCAATTATCTTGTCACCCAGGATGACGACGATTCCTCCGATGAGGGAGGGGTCCACCTCAAGCTTCATCTCCACCTTCTTGCCGGTGTTTTTCTCCAACTCCTCCCGGATCTGGTTTGCCAGGGTCTGATCTAAGCTGCGGGCGGTGATCAGACGGGCCTCAACTATGCCCTGATCCTCCTTGACCAGCCGCTGGAACTCTCCGGCCATGGACACAAGATACTGGATTCGGTGTTTGCTCAGCACCAGCATGAGAAAGGAGAACAGGGCCTCCGAAATCAAGGGTTTGAAGGTCGAAGTGAAAAGTTCCTTTTTGTCCTTCTCCAGCACCTGGGGAGACTCCACGAAGTGCTTGAGAAGCACATTCTTGATCAAGAGCTCGGAAAGCGTCGTAAGATCGCGGGAGATACTCTCAAGTTGAGCTATCCGTTTGGCTGTGCGGAAAAGAGCCGTGGCGTACTTTACGGCGACTCGCGATTCAATCATTTGAAGCCTTCAACTTTTCCCTGTTTCATCTCATCCACAAGCTGGGCCACCAGTTCTTTATCTTTCTGCTGATCCAGCTTCTCCTGAATGATCCTTTCTGCCAACTGCAGCGTCATGTTGACCACGTCGTCTCGCAGTTGAACCTTGGCTTTGTCCAAATCTCTTTCGATCTCCTCCTTGGTTCTGGTGACGATCTGCTTAGCCTCGGCTCTGGCGTTTTCCTTGATCTCGTTTGCCAGGGTCTGTCCTTCCCTGGCTGCCTCCTGGATTTTGGTCCGGGCTAAAGAGTCTATCTCCTTAAGCTTGGTCTGATAATCGGAGTATAGATCCTCGGCCTTCTTCCGCTCCTCCTCGATGCTGTCAAATTCTGACTTTATCTTGCTTCTTCTCTCCTCGAGCATGGCCAAAATCGGCTTCCAGGCAAACTTCTTCAAGATTATGACTGCTATCACGAACCCGATGATATGTGTGATAATCTGACCTAATTCAAGACCCATGGACAGACTCCTGTCCGCGGTCCGCCGTCCGCAGACCGCCGCATAAAACTATGTTTTAGTTATCCCTTAAGAAATTTTGCCCTGCAAGACGAACACGGTGACCAGCGCGTAAATGGTGAGCGCCTCGATTAGAGCGCAGCCGATGATCATTCCCAACTGAATCTTGGCAGCTGCCTCCGGTTGTCGTCCCATGGCTTCCATGGCGGCAGAAACCGCCCGGCCCAGTCCGAAGGCAGAACCTATGGCAGCTATGGCCAGGCCCAATGGAAGAAATATGGCTAATGCAGTCTGGTAAGACATTCAACCTCCTTGATGAAGAGTGTAAGAGTTCAAGAGTTCAAAGGTTCAAGAGTTTAAAGGCTCCAGAGTTCGACGGTTCAGTGTTCGTCGTGCGGTAACATCAAAGAAAAGTATATGGTTGAAAGCAGGGTGAAAACCAATGCTTGAATGGTTCCGGTCAACAAGGCCAGGAAGATAAACGGAACCTCAAAGGGAATGCCCACCGGCAGGTGGAGAAAGCTCAAAGCGCTCACACCCAGTCCCACAAACACGGTGATCAAAACGTCCTCGCCGGTGATGTTGCCGAAAAGTCGCAAGGACAGGCTCATCGGCTTTGCCAGCTCTCCGATTATATGAATCGGTATGTTGATTGGCACCAGGATCCAGGTGACGATGTCTCTCGGATCGCCGGCCATGTGCCTGAGATAGCCCACAATCCCCATACCCCTTATCCCGGTATACTGGACATAGCAGAATACACAGATGGCCAGTGCCAGGGTGGTGTTCAGATTGGCCGTGGGCGATTTCATTCCGGGAACGAGACCCAGGAAGTTCATGCAGAGAATGTATATGAAGAGAGTCCCGAGGAAGGGGGTGAATCTTCTGCCTCGTGGTCCTAACATCCCGCATATGAAATTGTCCAGCGCCTCCACCACCATCTCCACAACGTTCTGCAGCCTACCCGGCAGGAGAGACCTCTTCCGGTACACCAGGTAGGCTATCACGCAGAGGGTAATGGCCACCATCCAGGAGAAGAATACGTTTTCCCAATGATGCAGAAATCCGACAAAGGCAACCGTTCCGAATTCGTGATAGAGAAAGGTGATGAAGTTGGGGAGCTCCGGCGCGCCCTCCTGGGCTTTTTCCGCAGCGTGTCTTGCTACCTCTTCAGTCAACATCAAGTTCGATTTCAGGTTTAAGGTTGAAGGTTCAAGGTTTAAGGTCTAAGGTTGAAGGTTTAAGGGTCAAGGTTGAAGGTTCAAGGTTTAGAGGCCAAGGATTAAGGATCAAGCTTGAACTTCAAACTCCAGAGTCTGAACTCTCAACTCTAAACTCTGAACTTTAAACTCCTCATTCCGGTTCATTCTCAAGAAAGTCTTAACTCCCTCCCGTCTTGTGACCTCCGACCTGATTTGTTGGCGCCGTATTTTTCTTCTCCTTCGAGTCCAGCGACAGAACCCATCTTCCCATGGCCTTCAAGAACATCACCACGAAAAGAAGGGAGAATCCTATGACCAAGCTCTCCGGCGGGAAGTATTCTATTTTCAGCAAGAGAAATCCTGCCGCATACAGCAGGGGAAATTTAACCACGGCTATCAATATCACCTTGCCCTTCCTGATCTCTGTGCCGGGCGAAAAGACCTCGGTGATCAGGCGAGTCAGGAATAAGATACTTAAGCATCCCCAGACGGCACCGGCCAGAATTCCTCCCCCGAATTTGAAATCGTAATAGACGGTGACGAAGAGAAAGCTCAACGCTGCCAGCACCAGTGTCGTCTTTATCACCCTGTGAATGAATTCCACGCCCATGATCAAAAAGTCAGCTGGTTTGGTCTACTGACTCGCCCTCTTAATGAGATCGTAAACGCCTTTTCCTGATGCCGCAAATCCCAAGAATATGAAAATCACCATCAGATAAGGGACGGTGCCCAGCGTTCTGTCAAGGAAGCTTCCGATGTAGTATCCCAAAATCGGGCCCACCGCCATTAGCATGGGGATGGTGGTCAAGATTCCGATCTGACGGTAAGTTGAATACTTATCATCCCGTTTCTTGTTCACACTGCGAGACTACCCTCATTTTCCTTCACTACCGGCCGATTTAAAAATCCGGCTCCCTTCCAAAAGTTCTGTATTATAACAGGTGGCCTAACCTAAGTCAAGCATTTTCCCACCGCTGTGGTCCTGTCTGAAGTAAGGGGGAAAAGATGAGGAGATAGTCAAAGATGCCGGTTTATTCTATGCGGAAAGTCGGCCTGTCGGTTTCAGGTCGTCCCTGCCTGGAGTTCTGAGGGAGTACGTGGAGAGAATACAGGAAGCCCTCTTAAGTCTTTGGAGACTGAGGTCTTTGGCGGGTGAAACCCTCCCGATCGAAGCGTTCGATTAGAGCTTTAGTCAGTATGGGCCAGGCAATGGTGGCATCGCACAGGACCTCGGCCCACTGACCACCCTCCTTTTTGGGAATGAATTTTCCCCAGGAAACACCTTCGCTGTAGGTGCATCCGGAAAGGCCGCCCCAGTGCACCGGCTCGGGACAGATTCTCACGCCGTACTTGAAGCGATTCAGCTTACTTCCTTCGCCGAATCTTCGATGGATAGCCTCGAGATAGGGCCCTACCTGCTGGCTCCAGTTTCGGGGAACTCCGCCCCCGATGGTGAATATTCCCGTGCCCTTCGCCGCTTGAATCCGGCGAGTGAAATCGTCCAGATCGAGGAAAGGATCGAAACGCAGGGGAGGCTTTCCCTGCTCACGTCTTATTCGATTGTAAACGGCGAAATCTAAGCCCAGTTCTGAATCGGTGAAAGCCGGAATATAGAGCGGAACGGATTTCTCCCAGGCGCTCTTGAGGATTCCCCGCCCTTTTTCGTTTTTGGATAGATACTCCCCAATCACCTGTAGAAGCCGAAAACTTGAGCAGGGAACATTGTGGTCAACATCCTCCCATATCTTATCCAGAATTAGCCCGGTTTCGTGCAAATTTCTCTCAGCCTCGATGGTGTCATAGACTCTATTGTATCCGTGCTCATAAAGCCGATGATCCGACCAGTTGGGATCATTTTTGAAGTGAGGAGATCCCACGTTTTCCACCAAGCCATGCATCACCAGAGCCCCGGTGGAGACCACCGCATCCAGAAAACCCCGATCGATCATCTCGCATAAGACCAGCCCCATCTTGGCCATAGTCATGGCTCCGGAGAAAGTGCC
This sequence comes from uncultured bacterium, assembly GCA_965369445.1. GTDB lineage: Bacteria > Zixibacteria > MSB-5A5 > MSB-5A5 > SM1-73 > SM23-73-3. The sequence continues at coordinate 7,864 of CBDUQU010000099.1, forward strand.
CACGATGAAACAATCGGGATCTTTTAACATGGAGGTATAGACCTGTAGGGCTTCGCCTAAGCTTCTTCCACCAAACGCGGTATGCGCCATCTGAACGAGCAGTTCCTCGAAACTGGCTACCCTTGAGAGGTCCAAAGCCCGCAGAGGCTCGAATCCGTCTGCAAAACCATCTCCAAAGTCATCAGCCGATCTTATCTCGTCCTTCTCGCTCATCGTAATCCGTAATCAGGGTTAGCGTTTCAGTTATTCAGCATGGATCTCATTCTTACTAAGAATTTGCTTTATTATACTTCGAGAGATCAGCCAAGTCAAGGCTTTTGTGAGGGCGTCAAGCATACTCCGCACCGGCACTGCTTACGGGAAAGGAGGTCTTGCTCTATGAGTAAGGGTCTGCAACGAAATCGGAGATAGGGGAGAGGCTTTAAGCGATTCTGGCCTAAAAGGTAGATTTGCGAATTGACAAGAGAACAAAAAAATGAGGATAGTCAGTTGAGTAGATACGAGGAGGTTTTCTTGCTCAACCAGCTATCCTCGGAAGGATGGTAAAACTTCCTGCCCTATTAATTGTATCGGCAGAGTGTTCAATTTCTTAACACCCCGAATTCGTCCACGCCCGCGCGGGGCCTGGATTTGAGTCCCTCAGCCTTCTATGAGTTTTACCATCACCGTTCTATTGCGGGGACCGTCGAACTCGCAGAAGTAAATACCCTGCCAGGTGCCCAGGACCAGGCTGCCTCCCTCCACCAAGAGGGTCTCGGAGCAGCCGGTCAGGGTGCTCTTTATGTGAGCGGCGGCGTTGCCCTCCAGATGCGCATAGTTGTCGTCGAACGGGATGATCTTGTTGAGTTCTTTGATGATGTCGCTTCTGACTGACGGATCGGCATTCTCGTTGATGGTCACCCCGGCAGTGGTATGAGGCACGTATACGGTGCACAATCCGGATTTTATCTTGGCTTCCGAGACCGCCTTCTGCACCAGATGAGTTATGTCGACCAAATCCACCCGGCTTGAAGTTTTAACGCCCATCTGTTTTATCATTTAACCACCTCTACACTTAAAAGGATGCATAAGTCTCTTTCACGAACTCGTTAGCACTCGTAGGGACAGCCCTTCAGGGTGAACCCTTGTGGCTGTCCTCATTAGGGTTAGGACAGGGACCCCGCCGTGGCGGGATTTCGCAAGCTCAACAAGCCCTGTCCCTACGAAAGATTCCTCTACTTCAACACATGTCTTAAATGTTTGTCTTTGGTGTCTAGGTAAACAATGCTTCAGCAAACCAGACCGGATCGAACCTCTGGAAATCATCCGGCTTTTCACCCAACCCGATGTATTTGACCGGAACCTTGAACTCATCCGCTATGCCGATCATTATCCCCCCTTTGGCGGTTCCGTCCAGCTTGGTCAGGAAGATTCCGGTAACTCCGACCGCATCCTGAAATACCCGCACCTGAGACAATCCATTCTGCCCGGTGGTGGCATCTATCACCAAGAGAATCTCCCCGGGCGCGTTTGGATGAGCTTTTCCCATCACCCTTTTTATCTTCTTCAGCTCCTCCATCAAATTTACCTTGGTGTGCAGCCTGCCGGCAGTGTCGGCTATCACCACGTCGATCCCTCTGGCACTGGCCGATTTTATCGCATCAAAGGCAACCGAGGCGGGGTCCTGATTGGGCTTGCTTTTGACCAACTCCACCCCCACCCTGTCCGCCCAGATGGAGAGTTGTTCTCCGGCAGCCGCCCTGAAAGTGTCGCACGCTGCCAGCAGAACCTTTTTCCCTTGGCTCTTGAAATCCTGGGCTAACTTGGCGATGGAGGTGGTCTTTCCGGTCCCATTCACTCCCACCATCATGATCACGTGAGGTGCAGACAGATCGTTTCCGGGCATCTCTCCCGTACCCAGAATGGAGACCACCTGATCTTTGAGGAGTTCGATAACCTTCTCTGAATCCTCGATCTTTCTTTTGGCAGCCTCACTCTTCAGACCGTCCACGATCTTGGCCGTGGTGGACGGTCCCACGTCGGCCTTTATTAAGATTTCCTCAAGTTCGTCCAGTAATTCCTGGTCAATCTTCTTATGCAATCCCACTGCCTGGGAGATCTTCCCCAGAAGGCTCTTCTTGGTTTTGAAGAGACCGGATTTTAGTTTCTCCAGTGACAACTTCACAGGCGGTGCCTCGTTATTCGAAAGTGTATCTTATGGTTATCAAGATTCGGTGAACAGATGCTTTAAGCTTCCTTCGTTACCACCTCGTGTTTCTCAAACTTGACCGAGACGATCTTCGATACTCCTGGCTGCTCCATGGTTACCCCGTAAAGGATGTCCGCAGCCTCCATGGTGAGCTTGTTATGCGTGATAAGGATGAACTGAGTAGTGGAACCGAAGTGTTTGATCAACTTCAAAAACCTGGTAATATTGGCATCGTCCAGAGGGGCGTCCACCTCGTCCAAGATACAGAATGGGCTTGGTTTCACCAAGTATATGGCAAAAACCAGAGCTATGGCGGTGAGCGCTTTTTCTCCTCCCGAGAGCTGGGAGATGTTCAGAAGCCTTTTGCCATAGGGACGGGCAGATATCAGAATGGGCGATTCGAGCGGGTCGGCTTCCTCGGCTAAGGACAGGCCGGTTTCTCCTCCCTCAAACAGCTCCTGGAAGACTTTCTGAAAGTTCCCTTGAATCTGCTCGAAGGTCTCGGTGAAAAGTGTCCGGGCGGTCTGGTTGATCTTGGCAATGGTAGAGGCGAGTGTTTCCTTTGCCTCGGTTAAGTCCTTGACTTGTTTCTCGAGAAAATCCAGCCTCTCCTTGGCAGTCTCGAATTCCTCCAAAGCCAACAGGTTGACCGGTCCGATGGATTTCATTTTCTCTTTTAGCAGGTCCAACCCTTCTTTCCGACCTTCCATCTGGTCTGTTTCCGGAGTCTCCTCCAGATCAAGCTTCTCCAGATTCTCCTGGTATTCTTCCCAGATTCTGTCTTTCACGTTCTTGGCCCGGGAGGAGAGTTCCACCTTCTCCATGTCGAGCTGATGCAGTTCCTCCTGTACCTTTTCTCTGCCGGCACGCGATGACTTGAGATCCTTCTCTTTGGCGCTCAAGCTTTCTTGAAGCCGGGTCTGATCTTCCACCAAGGAATTTAGATTCGCCTTCTCTTGTTCGATTCTCTCGAAACTCTTCTTAAGCTGGTCTTCCTCTTCGCCGATCGCCTGGGTGATCCTCTCGATTTCCCCGGCAGAGTCCTCCGACTCCTTTTGCTTTGCCGCCCTGGTGTTTTCCATCTCCAAGATCAGTTCCGCCAGCCTGGTCCGTTCGCTTCTGATCTGCTCCTCTTTTCCCTGCAGGGAGACCAACTCGATTCTAAGCTGGTTCGCATTCCTGAAGACATCCGTGTGTGAGGCCTCGGTTTTCTCCAGAAGCTGCTTCTCCTCCTGCGTAAGGGAAGAGAGTCTATCCTTCTGAGCCTCAAGCTCTGCTACCATCGGGTCACGCGTTTCAGCTTCCCCATTCAGTTCCTCGATTCTTCCAGCCGTTTCTCGAATTAGCGATTCGAGCTCGGATTGTCGTTTTCCCAGGCTCTCCTTCTCGAATTCAATGGTCTTGGTCTCGATCTCGGACCTCTGGATTTCACTTTTTCGCTCCTCAACTTCCAGCGAGGTTTGGGAAAACCTCTCTTGGAGATTCTCTCCCTGGTTTTCCTTTTCCTTCCTCTCGACCTGCACCTGCTTGAGTTTTTCGGTTGACTGCCGCACCTGCTCCTGTAGTCTCTGAATCTCCAGTTCTCTCCCCAAAAGGGAGATCTCCTTAGGCGACCCTCCGGTAATGGCGCCTTCGGTCTTGATTATCTCCCCTTCCGGCGTGGCAAGATGAAAGCCGGGGGGAATCTGCGAGGCAAGTTGTGAGGCATCCTCCATCGATTTGACCAGTATCACG
>CBDUQU010000100.1:0-11659 GCA_965369445.1 uncultured bacterium
CCCTATCTATTTGTCCCTCCAAACATAATTTTACACAAAAGAATTTACACAATGCCGACCTGCTGTTGATCTATCAGGAGAACTAACTAGTGGGCAGCTTCCTTTGAGGGTGCGAGGTGCAAAGAAGTTCTAACCTATCTAGAGCTTGAGCTTCTTCAACTCCTTGGTCAGGGTTTTCAGGACCTCGTCCCTGTTCTCCCTGGTTACCTCAATGACTCTCACGTCCTGGCGGGCCTTTACCTTTTGAGCGAAGGGATGCCGGGCCAGGGTGATGGTCCCCAGAACTGGATTGTCTGCATCCAGCGCCTTTTCGACCACCGCCTGGAACTGAGGCGATAGAAGCTCCATCTTCCCGATCTCGTCTATTACGATGATTTTCTTCTCCATCAGGCACATCTGGATCTCTTTCACCCCTATCCTGTTGAGAGTATAGACCCCCACGCCATAGTTCCCCACTTTGTACCGGCTCTTGAAATTGCGATGAGCCAGGACCCCCTTGAAGCCGGAAAGGGTAACAACGGCAAATCCCTGCCTCACATTGTCCTCACGTATCTCCTCGGTGTAGAAGCCGCCAGCCGGGAGCTTCAGCTTCTCAAGCAGTTTCCTTATGATGGTAGTTTTACCTACGCTTGGATGGCCGGTCAGAAGAAGATTCATACAAACACCCCGTTATCGAAGTTGACAGAATTCCTTTCCGCTCCAAAGATCACACCCCTGACAGAAATTGTCAAATAGAACTTCTACCTGATTTGGTTGATTTCCGATTTAAATTACCATGGAGGGTAGCCCTTAGTAAAGCAGCAAACGTATCGTAGACATACTGTTTATTTATACTAGCTGTTGGGGCCAGTCGGTGGGGATGATCATTTCAACAGCAACATTCTCCTGCTGACGCGGAGATTCTCGATCTCCAGCCTATAGAGATATACCCCACTGGACAGTTCCTGTCCTCTATCGTCCCTGCCGTCCCAGGTGACCCGGTGGTTTCCGGCCGCCTTCTCCTCGTCCACCAGAGTCCGCACCAACCGTCCCAAAACGTTATATATCTTCAGGCTGACGGGGACAGGTTGAGTCTGCTTAGCACCAACGGTATACCGAATTCTGGTAGTCGGATTGAAGGGGTTGGGGTAATTCTGTGAAAGATGGAAATCTGTCGGCGAGCTTTCTTCGTCCGGATTGTCCTCAACCCCGGTCTCGGTGAAATTAACGGTGTTGAAGAATATGCTGAATCCCAAGCCGGGCACACGGTTGTCCCTCCAGACGGAATACAGAAATGGGCTCCGAGTAGTTATGTCGACGAGATCCTGCCGAGCTTCGTTTTCGTCATTCACCCTCCTGTTGGAGCCCTGCCGCAAACCGTTCAAGAACGTCTGGAAGTAGACGTCTGATCCTTGCGCCCGGTGATCGGTCCAGGCGACCATGAAATAACCGTCGTCGGTTAGGGTGACCTTTGGACTCTCAGGGAAGGCGGAAGAATCATCCACAACCATCAGGTTAGTATCAATGTGGGCTCCGGAGCTGTCGTATCTCTGGGCAAAGACCATGGTGGAAGAGAAAAACGGCTCGACCCAGGCCACCGCGAAATCTCCTCTCTGGTTCACATCCAGATCTGCGCTATACTGGAGAGGATCAGCTCTGTCGCAGTAAATTGCAAAATTGGCGCCGACCTCTGACCCGCCGGGAGCAAACCTCTGGGCATATATGCGACTCTGTCCCCCCCTCGCGTCTTGCCACACGACGACGAATCCGCTCGAACTATCCATGGCCACCCTGGGTTGAAGGTGGTCCACGCTGAGGCCATCGTCGTTTATCCTGAAACAAGTGTCCCCCGGTTCGCCAGAGGAGGAGAAAAGCCTGCCGTACACATCGTTCTGGGCTCCCTCGGAGGCAGACCAGACTACCACGAAGTCTCCGTCCGGCGACATATCGCAACTGGGGGCGAAATTGTTGATCATTCCCTGGCAATTCACTCTGAGATTCCCCCCGGTTGGATTTCCTGAGTTATCGAACAGTTGAGCATATATCTCCAGCAAGCTCCCCCTTGTGTCTTCCCATACCACCAGCAGATTCCCGGACTCGTCGCAGGCTAAGTCCGGCCTTCCATGATAGAAACGACCCAGGCTATCGTTTACCATGCGGTCGTCAGACAGCGGGCTGGCAGACTGATCGAATCTTCTCATGAATATGTCTGATTCTCCCCTTCTGAAATCCTCCCACACCACTGCAAACCCGCCATCCGCCTTTATGGCTATCTGAGGATGATTCTGGCTGGCTCCCAACTCGTCGTCATTTAAGATGAGATTTGGCCCGTTGAGGAATCCACCTGAGGTGACGGCCTGAGCATAGATATCATAGTTACCAGCCCGTCTGTCCATCCATGCTACGGTGAAGCTGCCATCAGGGCGAGAAGACATCGCCAGGCCGTGACGTTCTCCAATGGATTGCGCCTCGTTTATGATGATCGTATCGCTCAACACCTGCCCCAGGGTGTCAAACCTCAAGGCATATATGGTCGGATCGAACGGCGCATACTCTGTCCACGCCACGGTAAACCTGCCCAGAGTATCCGCAACGATCGGGGGGGAATCCTGAACCACGGAACTCGTATCTGAGGTGATGGGAAAGAGAACCGTATCCCCTGAGGGGTTCTCAAACGAGAGGGAGCGTGCAAAAATAACTTCATCTCCATATCTCAAATCCACCCAGCCAACCATGAACCGGTCATTTAGCCCCATGCTCACGCTGGGACTGTACTGATCTTCACTGAGCGAGTCTATGTTCACCAGGATATTCTCTCCAAGTTCGGCGCCGCTGGAATCAAAGCGCTGAACATATATATCCGCATCCAGGTTGCGGTAGTCTTCCCACACCACCACAAAATTCCCGGAGAGCCCCACCGCCACCTTGGGCGATGTGTGCAACTCACCCCCGTCGTCCTGGTTAACCTTAAAACCTGCTCCCAGGGGATTTCCTGAGGCGTCAAACCTGCGGGCATAGATGTTGCTTCCCGATCTGGTATCCGCCCATACCACCACAAATTCGCCATCCGGCCAAGAGGAGAGTGCAGGCGACCAGGTGGTAAACGGAATCGGAGAATCGTCGATCTGGAAAGCGGAGCCGACAGGTAACAGGTCTTTGTGATATTTTTTCCCGCGGATGTCGAAGCCCTCTTCATCTACCCACACCACAACAAAACTGGTATCATCTGTCAATGAGACACAAGGCAGGTACTGATCTCTGGGAAAATCCTCTTCGCCCGCCTCGAAGTTGAATCCCTGAGGCGAACCACTGAAGGAATATTTCTGAGCGAAAACGTCCAGATCGCCATTTCTCTCATCCTGCCATACGGTCACGAAGCTTCTGTCCGGGAACATAGCAACGGAAGGATCGCTCTGATTGAACGAACTGGTGTAGTTCTCTTGGTTAACCATCACATCAGAGATGCCGGCCGACCAGGCTGCTTTCCGTCTCCTGTCGAAGGGAGACTCTTCTTGCCAGCCGTGTTGCATCCGGATATCTCGCTTCATTGCCAACCCGGGAACCGTAATCGTTTGATCTTTACGGAACACCCCTAGTTCGGAGAGTCTCTCCTTAAGTATCACGATGGAGGTGAAACCTGGGTTCTCAGCGTCACGCCGGAGCTTCAGCAGTTCCTCAGCGTAGAACTGAATGCCCCTGAAATCGACGGGATGATCTGCCAAAGTAACAACCCAGAAAAGCGCAAAGATTATGATCGAAACCTTCAGTTTCATCTTTGAAGGACCTGGAGTAGTTTGCGTTTAGGACCAAGCAATCTCATTACAGCTTCCCTCTATCTCTATGTACCATAGCAAGATGCATGCCGCAATTTCGAGGTTTTGTCCAGGAAACCGAAATTCAAAAAACCAAGCACAACTACGGCTTTTCCCTGTATTACAATACGTTATCAGCGCCAGGAAAGCGAGGGGCTACGAGTTCCCTCCCTTTCCCGATGTGAATTTATTTCTCCTATTCACCATGTGCAAACAGATTCACACCGGTGGCACGAAGTTGCAGAGTATCCAACCGGGGCTCAAACTGAGTCTGAAGAAAAACCACTGCTTGGAGCATCTTCCCCTGTAACTGGAATGTATGTGTGACGATAACCGGAGACGGTTTTCGGATTTTGGCGCGCGTTCCGCATTGCGGCCGGAAGTCTGGACAGAAATCGAAATCCTCAGAGCTTAACCTGTGAAGAATCGTTTTCATAAGAAGGAATTAGAAGATACGCATAACACACAAGGGTCAGCTTTCCGGGCAAGCGGAAGCTCTCTTAATCTTTCTCTCCAACCTCGATTTTCGATATTCCAGGGAGCCCAGCCTTCTCTGACATCTGGAGGCAGAGTCTAAGGAGAGATCGGAGTTCAATTGTGCCATGGCCTTCTCCACGAAAAACAGCGCCTTGCAGTAGTCCCTTCTTTTGTGTTCACAGTACTTGGCTAATTCTTCATGAGCCAAGAGAGAAAAGGGGAACTCTTCTCTGGTCAGATTTCGCCATATACCGGCCGCCTCCTCCAGGGACCCACTTCTTTTATGAGCGAAGGCCAGGCTGGTGAGTATCCCCTGCTGAAGCTCCACAGATGCGTCTCCAGTTAAGGCCTGCTCAAAGCACCTGACACCGGCATGATGGTTGCCCAGACTCTGATGAACTCGACCCAGGCTGTATAAGTCTATAGGGTCCTCTACCGCAACCAGGTCGAGAGCCTCAAGCGCCCGGTCAATCACCACAGCTAGCTTCAGGAGGGAAACGATATCGTGGCTGTTATGATGAAACACCGGAATCAAAGCCCTAACCTCGCCCGTTCTCAGATAGTCAAAATATATCTGGGGAATCATGAAGCCGGGCACGTCTATTTCTCTTCCTACCCCCAAAATCTCTTTCTCTATGTTGCTCAAGCTGCAGTCCCCGATGCGCCGCTTCCACAAGCGGCGGCTGGGGAATAGGAGATCCAGATGAAACCAGCGGGCCGAATCGAAGTCTATCCGATTGACGGTCCACCGGGTTTCCAGAAGCGGCAGATCGAAGCACTTGCCGTTGAAGCTCACCAGGAATTTGAAGTTGCTCATCTTCTCTGCTATGGCGGAAAGGACAGCTCTCTCCTGGTGAAAGTCTTCCATGAGGTACTGCTCCATACAGAATTCATCGCCGGAGAGATAACCCAAGCCCACCAGGAAAGCATACGTCCCCACTCCTCCGGCCAAGCCGGTGGTCTCACAGTCAAAGAAGACAGTTTCTTTCAGATTAAAAGGGCTGCGGTGACTTTCTCCTCCTACGCGCTTTCTGGGCGAGCAGATCTTGGCCAACAGTTCCCCTTTGAGCATCCAGGATGAGGGAAGCCTGATCTCCCGATGAAGCTTTCCCAGATCGAATCTGTTCCTGAGCACAACGAACTCGCCGAACTTGTTTCGTACCACCTCCCCACCCAGGACTTCGGTTATTCTATCCTTTTCCCCGGCAAAGACGACGCCCCTTTTCCCCATCGAACCCAATCTGGCGAGATTCTTTAATCTGTCTTCCAGCTCCATGATCTCTCTAAGGGATGAAATCCAGCTTACTTCCTCGCTGTCTTGATCTTCACCTTGACCTTTTGTTTCAGTTTCTCCACCAGGAGATACGCTTCCTGAATACCTTCCCCAAGTTGATCGACTTCATGAGCATCTGATCCAAATGCGACTATCTCCACGCCCTTCTCCAGCGCCAGCTTGACAATCTCCAATCCCGGACAAAACTCCTTATGTCCTTTTCGCATAACCCCGGTGTTTATCTCTATCCCCACATCATTTCCTGCCATAAGTTCAAGCACCGGCTCGACCAAACCCCTATGACCGGTAAGAATCTCCTCCCCGTAGAAAACCAACCCGTATTTCTTATAGCCATCCAGGTGCGCCATGACGTCAAAGAGTCCGCTTTGCACGGCACGTCCAAAAACCCGGTAGTATTCCGAGAGCATCTCTTTGGCGCTTTTGCTCTCGAAGTAGGCTCCAGCCTCCTTGGATGCGGTGATGGCGATGTGATCCAGGCAGTGCACTGCTCCCAATCGATAGTCGAGGTCAAACTGATCCAGCTCCCGTCGCAGTTTCTCCTCTATGTGCGGCGCATAGTCCACCTCCAGGCCGACTCTCACCGTGAGCCCGGAAGGGCCGTACTCTTCGCCGGCTCTTCTCACGTCATCGATGTATCTCTGAACGCTGTTAATCGACAGAGGAACCATTCGGCCATCGATTCGCACAAAAGCATCTATATCTTTTCGGAACGGATCGGAGTCGTAATGAGTGGTGAAGCAGATCTCCTCGATACCCAACTCCAATGCTCTCCGGCAATACTGATCGACGGTGCCGGTGGCATCCAGGGAGTAACCGGGGTGAACGTGATAATCGGCTTTGTATGGCTCGTTTAATAGCATAGATAGACCACAGGTTTAAACCGTTCCTCGAAAATTACTACGTCTGCACTGGGCTTATTATTTTCCGCAGGGAGGCAAAACTTTCGGCTCGTCTAAATCTTGAGAGCCAGCGGGTAACGCCCAAGATCTACACACCAGCTAATAAGGGGTTATGTTGTCTCTCTTCCCCGATGCTGGACGCCGGTCCATGACCGGGATAGATCAGACAATCGTCCCCCCTGGGGAGCAGCTTCCTTTTGATGGAGTCAATCAGCTTCTGGAGGGACCCGCCTGCAAGATCGGTCCTTCCAACAGAGCCACAGAAAAGTGTGTCGCCGGTGAAGATCATCCTGTCCGTGACGAGTGAGATTCCCCCGGGAGTATGTCCGGGCGTATGCAGAACCTCAAGCGTGCTCTCTCCGAACCGAATCTCATCCCCTTCCTTCAATGTCCGGTCTGCTGCACACGGATCGGCTCCGCTGTCCATAAGAAATGGCTGAGCTTGACCGGTCGGTGAGAGCATGGGTGAGTCTTCTGCATGAATCAGCGCCTCCGCGCCGGTGGTCTTTTTCAGTTGAGCTAAGGCGCCGGTGTGATCAAAATGACCGTGGGTCAGAACTATATATTTGACCTTCAGTTCTGACGCCTCTAGTTCTCGTCTTATATCCTCGAAATCTTCGCCCGGATCAATGACCACCGCATCCTTGGTTTTCTCATCACCCAGGATATAGCAATTGGTCTCAAGCAGCCCCACCACAAGCGTTTTGAGTATCAAATCTTCGCTCCCTCCAGTCTCCCCGCTGGCTGTTGGTCTTCTCCCGCCTCTGGGGAGCCCATACGGGCACCCCTCCGGCGGGAGCCTTGCGATTGATCAGCGAACGCACAGGCTGTAGAAATCTCTTCCTGTCTCAGATGGCTGCTCTCTCCAGGGTCAGCAACTTCCGCTTGACACCCAACCCACCACCATATCCTCCCAGGCTGCCGTCGCTTTTGACCACCCTATGGCACGGTACAACTATCGGAACAGGGTTAGCACCACAGGCGGCCCCCACCGCCCTGGCCTTATTTCTTCCTCCGACTCGCCCTGCCAGCCATCCATAGCTTTTGGTCTGGCCTGGTGGGATTTTCTGCATTGCCTTCCACACCCTCTTCTGAAAAGCAGTGCCACCGGATAAATCCAGGGGCTGTCTGAAACTCACCTTTTTTCCGGAGAAGTACCTCTTCAGGTCTTTCTTCAAGGAGGAGAATTTCTTCTCATCCTTCTTCAACTTGATGCTCTCGTCCTCTCTCAACGCATATAGGAACCTCTGCCATCTGCTTTTGGGAAAGGTGATAAAATTCAGGCCCTTGTCTGTCCGGGTGGCAAGTATCTCGCCCACGGGGGACTTGAAAGTAGTATAATAGAGTTTCATTCCTCCTCCTTTTAATAAGGCTCGATGCTCGGACATCGTTGTCGATGTTCGTAACGATGTTCGTGTTTCGAAGCTCGAAACTCGAAGGGTCCTTTATGCTTTTGCCTGTTCCAGCTTCTCGCTTCAAGCCTCCAGCATCGATACCAGCTTCGCCACCGCTAACCGAGCTTCGAAAACTCATTCTTCCACTTCACACCTCATCGTATGTCTTTAGGTATTTGACCTGTTCTTTGGCATGGTAGGAGCTTCTCACAAGAGGACCGGATTCCACGTTCGCAAACCCCATTTCCTCCCCGACGACCTTCAGCTCCGCGAACTTGTCCGGATGATAGAACTTCGCTATGGGAAGATGCTCATTGGACGGACTCAAATACTGCCCGATGGTCAAAAGATTACAGTCGACATTCCTCAAGTCTCTTATCAACTCTACAATCTCCTCCAGACTCTCTCCCAGCCCAAGCATCACCCCCGACTTGGTCACCATGCTCTTGTCAACTTCCTTTACGTTACGAAGAAGATACAATGACCTTCGATAGTCCGCTCCCTTTCTCACCTGCGGGTAAAGCCTTTGGACCGTCTCCATGTTGTGATTCAACACATCCGGCTTTGCTTCCAGCACCGTCTTCAAAGACTCAAGAGAGCCGCCGAAATCAGGTATCAACACTTCAACCTTACAACCCGGAATCGAGCTTTTGATCTCGTTGATGGTCAGGGCGAAAATAGAAGCTCCTCCGTCGTCGAGATCATCTCTGGTGACCGATGTGATGACCGCGTAGTTCAGGTTCAGTTTTTTTACGGTCTCCGCCACCCTTTCTGGTTCATCTTCATCTACCGGCAGGGGGATACCTCTTTTCACATCGCAGAATGTGCATCCTCTGGTGCAGACGTCACCTAAGATCAAGAACGTGGCAGTGCCTTCCTCAAAGCAGTGGCTGATGTTGGGACAATTGGCTTCCTGGCAGACAGTATGCAGATTCGACTGGGCCAGCAGGGATTTGATTCGTCGATAGTTCTCGCCCCACGAGGCTTGAACCTTTAACCAATGCGGACGCCTGACCTGCACAAGGACCTCCGGAAAGGATTGTTGACATTAGCATGCCAACGGTTTAAATTAAAATAACGTTTGTGTATCAAAAAGCAAGGCTAAACATATCGATGATGTAGCGGAAGGCTTCAGCCTTCCACGTATCTTTCTTAAGAAGGAGAAAAGCATGGCTGAAGAAAAGTTATACGATTTGATCATAGTCGGGGGAGGACCGGCCGGTCTGACCGCCGGCATCTATGCTGCCAGAGCCAAGCTGAACACCGTTCTGTTGGAGCGGCTCAATGTGGGCGGACTGGTGGGGACAACAGACTGGGTGGAGAACTACCCCGGCTTTCCTGAAGGGATAAGTGGTGTCGATCTTGTAAAGAAGATGGAAGATCAGGCGGTGAAGTTCGGGCTGGAAATCGTGCCCTACAAGGAGGTAAACTCCGCTGATCTTACAGGTCAGACCAAAACCATAAAGGTGGACGACGAAGAATATCAGGCTAAAGCTGTGATCGTCGCGTCCGGAACCGAACCCAAAAAACTGAATATCCTCGGTGAGGAAAAATTCAGAGGCCGTGGTGTCTCCTATTGTGCCACCTGCGATGGCGCTTTCTTTCAGGACAAGGATATTGTGATGATTGGCGGGGGGAGTTCCGGCATTCAGGAGGGTCTGTTCCTGACCAGGTTTGTCAAGAGCATTACCGTGGTAGAGTTCATGCCTCATCTGAATGCGGAGAAAATCCTTCAGGAGAGAGCCCGAAAAGACTCCAAGTTCAAGTTCTTCTTAAATCACATGGCCACGTCCATCAACGGAGAGAATCAAATAGAGTCGGTGACCATAAGAAATCGCGAAACCACTGAGGAGAAGACCATCCCGGCAGCGGGGGTATTCGTTTATGTGGGTTGGGACCCCAAGACCGAATTCCTGAAAGGGCAGGTTGATCTGGATAAATGGGGCTACGTAGTTGCTGACGAGGATACCAAAACCTCAGCGTCAGGGGTATTTGCTGCAGGCGACGTAAGAGAAAAAGAGCTAAGACAGATAACCACCGCCGTCAGCGACGGCACAGTTGCCGCCTTCATGGCGGAAAGATATGTGGAAGAACTTGAGCAAGAGTAAACGAAATCGATTTGACCGTATTAATTATACAGCCCCACGCCTGGGGAGAGAGAGAAATGGAAAGAACCATCAATGCTGTGAAGGCGCGACAGAACCTGGGAACGCTTCCGAGTCAGGTCTTCTTAAAGAATGACCAGTTCATCATCGAACGAAACGGCAAGCCGATGGCGGCGGTAATACCTGTGTGGCAGTTCGAGCAGTGGAATGTGAAAAGAGAAGCCTTCTTCAGGATGATCAGTAAGGTGCGCCAGAGAAATAGGAAGGTCAGTGAAAAAGTGTTACACAAGGAAACCCGCGAAGCAGAAGTAAGAGCTAAGACAGATAACCACGCCTGTCAGCGACGGCACAGTTGCCGCCTTCATGGCGGAGAAGTTCATTGAAGAACTGGAATCAGAATAGGGTGCGAATTGGAGTGTAGGGGCGGAGCTTAAGCTCCGCCCGTTGTAAGGGCGGATTTTTTAAATCCGCCCTTACATTTTGTGCCACCTTTTGGCAGAGACGACCACCGCACCAACTTTTTTGCTTCCGGTTGATGTTCCCCAGACGGGTGGGCGTCCGTGCACGGCTGGCAGGCTTCATCAAAGGAAAATGAACGGCGGATGAAAGCATCCGCCTGAAGCGGTAGAGAGTCAAAGAGGAACGGCAGTCAATTGAAACAGTTGGGGAAAATTAAAGAGTCATTTAAAAATCCCGAAAAGAATAATAAAGCTCCGAATAAAAGATAAAAAGCTCATCATTTTTACGTCCCCACATTAAACTGCAAAGCACTCGCGTCCCCACAAATTAAGATTTAGGCTTGATCTGAGTAGTTCGCTTTAAATAAACAGGAACCTGCGACCCCAGAGGCATAAAAAGTGTGCTGTGGGTCGCCCTGGTGGTGGAAAGCGATAAGTCCGCCCCAGAAAGGAGGAGCATGGTAAAGTTTTATCAGGGATTAAGTAAGTTATTTTGGACCAAAGATGTTTTGCTTTGAGCTTGAAGTAAGAAAGGAAGAAAAAATAGCTCTGGTTTGGATAAACCTCACAGTTGGGACAGAGGTTGAACCCCTGTCCCAACATAAGGAATCTGGTTAAAGCTAAAAAAAGGGGGAATGAAAGATGAAAAGCTATCTTAGAATCTTATGTTTGTTGATGGTAGCAATAGCCTTAATTTTGGGAAACTGCTCTAAGAAGAAATCCACCCAAACTGATAACGGCACCCCAACTGATACGCAATCGCCCTCCGTCACCATCACAGCTCCCACTTCCGGGGCAACGTATGCAACCAATCAATCCACAGTAGATTTCGGTGGAACCGCATCTGACGACCAGGGGGTAACAAGCGTAACCTGGGCTAATTTGAGTGTGAGCACCGGGGCAAGTGGAAATTGCACCGGAACCACCAGTTGGTCTGTATCTGGAATTACACTGCAGGCACAAGATAATCTGATCGTGATAACTGCCAGCGATGCGGAAAACAATACTGGAAAGGACAGCTTGACCGTTACCTATACCGAAGAACCGGAAGGGACAATCAAATGGCAGTGGGAAACGGACTCCGACATTTGCATTTGTAATACACCGGCAATCGGACCGGACGGTAATATTTATGTCACTGGAAGTGGAGGAACTGCTACCTGGGTACCTGCCAGACTTTTTTGTGTTAGCCCTCAAGGCTCGATGCTGTGGAGCTCTCAGGACTTAGACCATATTGAGGC
>CBDUQU010000101.1:0-11548 GCA_965369445.1 uncultured bacterium
CATCTCGAATCCCCCCTAGCCAAAGGCTGTGTTGAGTTAATGAATTTAGGTCGGTTGTCCCCGAATCTTCTTTCGGCCGGCTGTGCCTCCGAGTTCTTTCAATTGATTCTTCAGAAAGTCAGAAATTCACCAGGACCTTTGAACCTTCGAAATCCAATCTGAAAGACATCTCCCTCAAACCTTTTTTTCGCATGGTCTTTCTGAAGCCGTTCTTGCCGTTGGAGCAATAGAACATGAAAAACCCTCCTCCACCGGCTCCCATCAGCTTGCCCCCGGAGGCTCCGTTTTTTCTGGCGAGTTGGTACCACCGATCCACCTGACCTGAGGTTATCTTGTTGGATAATTGTTTCTTGGTTTGCCAGTGGACGTCCAAAAGCTCGCCGAAGCGATCTAAGTTCTCCTCCTCGAAGGCCAGCCTTGTTTCTTCCCCGATCTTCTTTATTTTGTGCAGACTCTCTAACGTTTTCTGGCGCTTCACGCTGGCTGCTCTGCTCTGCGTACTCAGGATCTTCCCAGCGCTTCTGCGGATGCCAGTATAAAACAGGAGGGTGTTACTCTCCAGTTGGTCTTTGGCGTCCTCGGAGAGATGCAACGGTTCCACTTTGACGTTTCCCAATCGGTCTATTTCCAGGAAGAGCACGCCCCCATATGCCGCCGCATATTGGTCCTGCTTGCCTATGGGCTCCTTCAAAAGCTGAATTTCAAGAAAGCAAGCCTCCTCAGCTAACTCGCTGGCAGAAACCTTCTCTCTCTTGTACGTGTGAAGGGCATGCAGCAAACCCACAGTAAAGGATGAGGAGGTTCCCAGGCCGGTGTTGGAGGGAACGTCAGCTACGGACGTTATCTCCACACCCGAATCGATGCCCAGAAGCTTCAAGACCTCTCTCACGATGGGGTGCTTTATCTTTTCTGCCTTTTCAGCGATTTCGGTGACCGAGTAACTCACCCTGATGGAATCCTCGAACCTCTTGTTCACCGTTACATAGATGTATTTGTCTATGGCGGCGCTTATAAGGGAGCCCCCGTATTGAGTGTAGTAAGAGGGGAGATCGGTTCCCCCGCCACCCAAGGGAATCCTCACCGGAGTTCTGGTTACGATCATAAAGCTCCTCCTGTGTTTTCGCAGGTCCGGTGGAGACGGAACTTACTCGGGGTCGGAATTCGTGTGGAAACTTAGCTTTACGCCTGTTTTGTCAGCCGGCCAGTTGCTTTTGACTCTCCATCAAGTCCTCAAACTCCATCAGGCCGACAAAAGATCCGATCTCGTAGAACCTCTGGCTGACCTGGTAGGCTAACATTGCTCTCTTGGCTATTATCTTCTTGTAAAGTTCTTCTACGGGGGACGGTCGATCTGCGGGAACGTGGCTTAGGGCTTCTTTTTTTAATATTGACAGGCCGGCATCAATGTAAGTGAGTTTGCCACCTGGGTTGCTCTTTTCGTAGACGGTAACCAGGCCGTCTTTGATGGCTACATTACTATTATCGAACCGATTGCGATTTTCATAAACCACCAGAAGAGAAAAATCCTTGAATTTCTCATGGTAGGATTTAATCTCAGCATAGTCGAATAAGAGATAAGAATCGCCGTACATGACAAGGAATTCATCCCGCAGTAAAGGTTCCGCCTTCTTCAGGGCTCCTCCGGTTCCAAGAAGATTCTCGCCTTCGTTAGAGTATCTGATTTCGACGCCTAATTTCCCGCCATTCCCGAAATAATCTTCTATCGTGTGGGAAAGATGACCCACGCATAGGACTATTTCACGAATTCCGTTTTCCCTTAAGAGTTCGATCTGGTGTTGCAGGAAAGGTTTGCCGTTCACCCTTATCATGGATTTGGGGATATTCTCGGTCAGGGTTTTCAGCCTGGTCGCCAGTCCTCCTGCCAGAATCACTATCTGCATACCTTCTCGCTCCCCACGATCTCTTCTATCATGAATTTGATTGCCCTTCTCACCGCCTCATCTGAAGTGTATTCAGATTCCCATCCCAGCTTTTTCATCTTGTCTATGTTCAATCTCACCTGAGGAACATCCCCGGGCCAGCCTCTTTCGCCACCCGTATACTTGAAGTTGACGCTCACCAGACCCATCTCCTCCGCCACCATCCTGGCTATAGAGCTCACCTTCGAGGTGGACTCACATCCCAAGTTGAACAGATTTACCCTCTCGTCCGAATTTCGGTGACCGAACAGCATCCCCTCTACGCAGTCTTCCACCGAGAGATACGGTTTCTCTTGCCTTCCATCCCCCAAGACTTCCAGTTCGTTCGGATTCCTGGACAGCTTATGGATGAAGTCAAAGATCACCCCGTGGGTTCCCCTTTTTCCGACGATGTTGGAGAACCTAAAGATCCAACACTGCATGTCAAAAGTATGGCAGAAAGCGGTGATTAAACCCTCGCCAGCCAGCTTGCCGGCGCCATAAAGGGATATGGGGAGAGCCGGACCGTAGTCCTCGGGCAACGGGATCACCGGGGTCTCTCCGTAGATGGTCCCGCTGGAGGAGAAAACGATTCTGTTGATGCCGTTTAGTCTCATGGCCTCGAGAACGTTGTAGGTGGCCAGGGTTTCCTGCTTCAGATCCAGGGAGGTATCCTCAATACCCAATCTGGCATCGGGATTCGCGGCCAGATGAAACACCACGTCGTGATCGGTAATCTCGTGCGTCAGTCTGTGCAGGTCCAACAGATCAGCCTGGATGAAAGAGAAGACAGGCTTACTCAAGTGATGGCCTATGAATTCCTTTCGTCCCGATGAGAGATTATCGTAGACGGTGACCTCTCCTTCCTGGACCAACCTGTCCACCAGATGACTTCCGATGAAACCGGCTCCGCCGGTGATGAAATAGCGCATTTTCTCCTCCTATGAGTGTATCAGCTGTGGCTGGCGTTCTTTTTCGTCTTCGATGTTTCCTTTAAGCTTGATGTCTTTTTCAGTCTCGATGTTTTGCCCATCTTCTATATCCCAGATAACATCCTTCCCCAAATGCAACCTTATCTTGTTTTTTAAAATCCAGCCGGTTGGCTTCCATATATTTTTTCTAATCGCCGGGCGCGACGTTCCAACCATCCAGCAATTCTGGGTGCATTTGGACACGATTTCTCGAACCCTTTGAGCTGGAGAGCCACTCCAGATATCCTCAAAACGGGCCTTCTTTATATTTCCCATCAACTCCTTAAGTGCATTACAAGGGTATATATCTCCGTATGGATCGATGAATACAATGTCCGTTCCCGCCCCACAGGGTAGAAGCCTTTTGTCTCCTCTGACGAAATTTATAAATCCTCTATTCAAGTAGGCACGAAACCAATCTTTGACCCTCAAGAAATTGTCCCTTCGTTTTGAACGCAAAAGTTCCCGGATGAATCTCTTTATCTCATTTATAACTTTTTCTTTCTCCTCAATTACATTGTCCTCTATCCGAAATTGCCAGGCATCATGAACCGCACACTGGCTGAATTCAACCCCCAGGTAAGCACATAGATGATATAAATCGACCAATTCATCGGAATTGCGGTGAGAAATGGTTATGGCAAATCCAATATCTTTTGCCCCCAACTCTTTTAGTCGGAGCATGCTTCTCATGGCATGGTCGAATCCATTTTTTAACCCCCGGATTTCATCATTCTTCTTGGGCAAACCTTCCAAACTTATCCTTATTCTGATATCCGGGTGCTCTTGGACAATTGGAACCAATCGCTCTGGGAAGTAACCGTTGGTGCTGATTTCAAGATGTTCTGTCTTCTTCGACAGGAGATCCACGATCTCTTTTATATCACTCCGCAGGGTTGGCTCTCCTCCTCCGATATTGATGCGGGCAAATCCTTCAGGAAGCTTATCAATATGTTCGAGTGTTATCTCGTCCTCTCTTCGACTGGGATACTTCCAGATATGACACATTTGACAACGAGCATTACACCGATAAGTGGGCATAATGGCAACTTCAGTGTTTGTGAACATAATTTATTCCTCCTCAGCAAAGTTATTTCTAGCTACAACCCGGATAGTTCTTTTCAGTAGTTCTTCCCTTGAGAAATCAGACAATTCTTTTAGAATTCCCTCAATAAGGAATTTCTCACCTTCATATTTCGATTCAATATTGATAATTGAAAAATACTTATTAAAAACTGCAAGATAGTCCTTCTCGCGTAGTCTGTTAAGATAGACGTGTGTAGGAAACAGATTCTGTCTCAAGTGATCCCAGGGTGGTATAGTCTTGCTAGGTTCTTCATCGGGATTATGCCACTCCAAGTTATGCCCGCCAGATAGACTGGGATACAGATGCACAATAATATTAGCAATCCCACCAGGCTTGAGAACTCTGGCTATTTCCTTACAGGCTTTATCAATGTCATTTATGTGCTCAAAGACAGCATTAGAAAAGACATAATCAAAATGACTGTCGGAAAATTCAAGAGAACATGCATTCATCACCCTAATATCAACATTATCCATTTTTAATGGATGTCCAAATTCCTTCTCAAGGGTATCATAATATGCCCGATCAAATAGGATGTGCCGGAATAAAGTCTTTACAAATCGTTCGATACCATTCGTTTTTAATACTGTTGGGAACCTCTTGAAAGAAAAATTAGGGTCAACAAAATCTGTGTCTATGCCAGTAACGTGGGCACCGAGTAGATGGAAGAGCAGGGTTGTTGCAAAACGTTGACCACATCCTATTTCCAGTATCCGAGTGTTTTGAATCTTTTTTGTTACATATTCTTCCAAAACTTTTTTGGCTTCACTGAAAACATTGTGATAGTCGTGTAGAGCAAATTCTCGATTCTTCCCGAAATATTTTATGAGACTAAGATATGTGTACAATTTTGACTTCTCGTACCCAGCGGTAAAAGTGTGCTTTTTATTCATAATCCATTGCCTCCATGTAAACGCTATGTCGGCTAACGCAGGGTTTCTGTAACTTTCCCCAAACTCTCTTTGTCAACTATTTGTCTAAGCCACTTTCTCCCACTGGGGTATGCTCGCCAGTCCTCTTGCCCGGAGAGCTGGGGTGAGGTTTTGTTCTCTTTTCAATTAATTGCTCATATATCTGCAAAAGCTTAGGATAGTATTTTTCAGCAGAGTAGTTCTCTTCAACTTTTCGCCGGGCGTTTCGGCCCATCTTTTTCACCATTTCAGGGTTTTCGTACAAACACTTTATCTTTTCAGCCAGATCTTTTTCATTCCCCGGCTTAAACAAAACCCCAGTTACCTCATCTTCCACCAACTCCGGCACGCTTCCCAGATTGGACCCCACCACGGGCTTACAATGGGCGAAGGATTCTAAAACTGACATGGGGCAGTTGTGATAACAGTTGTTGGGAAAGACCAGAAAGCTGCAACAGGATATGGCTTTCTTGAGCCTTTCTGCGTTAAGAAATCCCACCAACTCCACGTTCTCCATCTTGTTTTCCCGAATGAAGTCCTGAACAAGCCTCTCTTGCTCTCCCTTACCGGCAACTTTCAATTTCACAGCTGGAAGGTTCCGCATCACCTTTACCAGTTCCAAAATTCCGTTCTTATTTGATAGCTGCCCCACAAACAGTATGTATCTCTCTTTAGCTGAGGGAGTTTTGTAAGTCGGCACATTCACATAATTTGGCAGATACGCTATCTTCTCCCGGGGTAACCCATATTGGATCAATTTCTCCTGGGTGAATCGACTGAGCGCAATAAAGCAATCCACCGTTTTGATATAAGTCTGGTTTAGTTTATGAACATACATCTCCAGAGCAGAGATGGCGCTTTTGGCATAAGAATCTTTGACGCACTTATATTGAATCGCCTTATAGAAATATTTGCCCTGGCATTTCTCGCATGGTTTTTCCTCACGCATAAAAGTGTAGTTAGGGCAAAGTAATTGGAAGTCATGTATAGTCATAACAACAGGAATGTTGCGTTTTCTCAAGGGCAGAAGTATAGATGGCGAAAGCTGATGATAGATGTTGTGCAAATGGGCAATGTCCGGTTTCTGCTCCCTTATAAGCAGCTCCATTTTCCTTTTGGCTTCCCGGGAATAGACTAAGCTGGTAGCCATCTTCAACTTTCTTAGAAATGAGCCATTTTGATCATGATAATCTACCTCTGTGACAAAATACTTAGAATAGGGAGTAGTTAGATTCCCAGGACGCCTCATTGAAAATGGAATCACCTCGTGCCCCATTTTCTGCAAAGCTTCCATCGACTGGAACAAAACCGTCTCCGGACCACCGGCTGGATGAAAGAATTTGTGAGCAAATAAGATTTTCATCTTAATTCCTATCTTGGTCGGTTCAAAAAACCGTTGATACCATCAAGCCTTGTTTCTCTCTTTCGGAAATAATGGGATGGTCGTGTTTTTGGATCAGAGACTCATATAGCTCATTGAATTCAGTCGATACTTTGCTCCAACTGTATTCTTCTACGGCTAGTCTCCTGGCGTTTCTTCCCGTCGTTTCTCGCAGCTTCTTGTCGTTGAGCAAACTTAATACACAAGAGGCGAACGAGTCTGGGTCATCTGCCACTAATACATCTTTATCCTTCTCGACTTTTATCCCCTCAATCCCAATGGG
Organism: uncultured bacterium; assembly: GCA_965369445.1. Taxonomy (GTDB): domain Bacteria; phylum Zixibacteria; class MSB-5A5; order MSB-5A5; family SM1-73; genus SM23-73-3. The sequence goes on from CBDUQU010000101.1 coordinate 6,553, forward strand.
GGAAGAGACTATTGGCTTCCCCATGGCCATAGCTTCAAGTATCTTAATCTTCATTCCAGAGCCATATCTTAGAGGGCAGACAAATACTGTCGATTTTCGCAGCCAAGTACTTATGTCCTTGACCCAGCCAGTGACTGTAACACCATCCCTTTCTGAGAGTTTCTTGACCTTCGGAGGGGGGTCTGCTCCAACGACATGAAATCTTAGACTCGGAACTGCCTTCTTGACCAAGGGGTATACCTTGTCGGTGAAATACAGTACCGCATCCACGTTTGGAGGATAAGACATATTGCCTGTAAAAATCAAGCTGGGGTAGTCGTGCCGAACCTGATTGTGTTTCTCTGTGGGCAAATCCACGCCAAATGGGATGGTGAAAAGATTCTTTAGCGTACCCTTAGACAGCGAGGATATTATGCGCTCATCAGCCCGGGAGATGAAAACCACCTTATCGAAGAATGAATAAGCTTTGAGCTCATATCTTTTTGCCCTTATAAGCTTTAACCAGTAATAGACCTTTAGAGCCAAGTTCTTTTCCCTTTTGAATTCCCTGTGATGTAATAGCCATAGAGCGTCTCTGGTATCGAGTATTTTAGGAATCCCGCGGGAGGCTAATATGAATTGCTCAGCTCCCAACCCGTCAGCATGAATGAGATCAAAATCCCCCCTACCAAGAACCTCGTCAATTAACTCTTGAGCTTTTCTGTTGTATCTCTTCTGGACGAAAAACGGTTTTGTAGAGAATAAATTGAAAAAATAATCCAGAGGGGTTATCCGGTGAGGATGGTCTATGACAAAGATCTCTGCGCAATACTTTTTCAGTTGAGTTAGATCCTTGAATTTCTTCCGAGCATCCGTTATGCAGACGAATACAATCTCATGTTTCAAGGAAAGACATTTCAATAGATTGAATGTTCTTACACTGCTTCCATCTATAGGGGGACAGGAAAAGAAGTTTACTGAAATGAAAAATATCTTCATCCTCATTTCCCTCGTTTGCTTTTTCCGATTTCCTTGTACAGTTCCGAAGTCTTACGCGCCGTTTCTTCCCAGGAGAAACCCTTAGCTCTCTTTAGACCGTCAGCTTTCAGCCTTTCTCTCAATTGCCGGTTATGCAGCGTTTCCAGACAAGCGGCGCACATCTCCAATTCGTCCTTCGGATCTACATAGACGGCAGCTTTACCTATTACCTCGGGCAGAGATGAGATGCGAGAGGTGACCACCGGTGTTCCACAGGCTAAAGCTTCCAGGGGCGGGAATCCAAAGCCCTCATAAAGTGAAGGATAAAAAAGAAGATCAGCGCCATTGTAGAAATACGGCAGCTCCTCCTCCGGAACAAATCCTGCATCTATCACCCTGGCCTTTAAGTTATTTTTATTCAAGTAAGTGTCGATTAGGCCGCTCTTTTTTCCTCCAAAGCCTAAAAGAACCAGGTTGTGTGGGATAGCTTTCTTGTCAATGAGTCTATGGAAAACCCTTAGGACCCGTGAGGTGTTTTTTCTGGGTTCGCAGGAACCGAAATGCAAAATAAAAGGCCTTTTGATGTTGTATTTCTGCAGGATGCAGTTGATTTTATTTTGATCCTTCATCGGATGAAAAGCTCTTTCGATCCCCTCATAAATCACCTCCACTTTAGCCCTTGTCTCGGGGAATAATCTTATTATGTCCTCTTGGGAGTTCCGGGAGACCGTGATTATCCTATCAATCCTGTTGACTGAGTGTCTTAGGGCTGTGCGAAAATAAAAATTGTACCGGCGCATCCCCTTAGAACACAAACCAGGATGAAACATTATGGTGTCGTGCAGGGTTAATACTCTTCTGACCTGAGAGAAAACCGGTGGTATATTACCCACTGAATGAAACAGATCCAACTGATCGTGCCTTAATTGTTTAGGCAAGTAGTACTGCTCCCAAAAGATGGAGTTTCCGTTGCCAATACATCTGCATTCGTAATTGCCGCGGTGGGGCAAAACAGACCTGTCTAAATTCTTATCAAAATAAAGCACATACTGATTGTCGCCATTCATACCCAGCAACCTGGTGATCAAATTGAATGAGTATCTGCCTATTCCTCTTCTTTGGTCAGTGAGGAATCTTGCGTCTATTCCGATTCTCATCAGATTCCACCTTCTTTGTTTCAGTTGCGACCAAGGAAATTGCCACGATCACCCAGAAATATGAAGAGATGACAAAACTGTGTAATAAGCTATCAAACAATCCAGCCACCAAAAATCCAATTATGCTCAGGCTGCAACACAGCGCAATGGAAGATGAAACCCCACTTCTCTCTTGCCTCAGGAACTTAAGGTTGTTTTTCAAAACAAAGAATTGTATAGCCAGAAAACTGAGAAGGCCAAAGAGTCCTAATTCAGCTAAGATATTTAGAAAAACGTTGTGAGCCCCTTTCACCTCCAGTATGTCCTGAGACACGATGAAGTTGCCTAAGCCGATCCCGAAAAGAGGCGAACTTTCGAACATCTTAACTGCTGTTTGGTACAGAACCAATCTCACTATATGTGAATCGAATTCGCCAAACAACAAGTTAGAAAACCTTTCTTGGATAATATTGGTAAGAACGGGGAAAAATGAAACGAACATGAACAGAATGACCATACCCAGCACTCCGAATCTCAGTTTCCGTTTCCATTTTGCGCCTAAGAAAAGAAAGAACAAAATCGCTGCTCCAAATCCCAAGATGGCAGATCGGCTAAGGGTGGAAAAGAGTGCCAGCAAGACAAAGACCAGCATCACTGCAGGAATCACCGGATATCTCATTTTGAGAGGATGCTGGATGAGGAGGATAAGAAAAGGCAAACCTAAGAGTAGGAAGCCCCCCAGCGCATTGGGCTGAGTGAAGCTTCCGATACTCCTATGGAATCCGTCGCCGTACAGTATGCTCCCCGGCTCATTAGCGAACAGGAGACTGAACAGCTGAGGATTCTCTTTTAATATGAATTGAACAATTGCTGCCACGGAGACAATAAAAGTGGAAAGAGCCACCGAGAGAATGATCCGGTTAATCATGATCTGACTGCGAGCAACGGATATCACGATGATAAAAAGGAGTATTACTGAAAATTGATAATACAACTGGACGTAATCGATAACCTCAGCCCTCAGGAGTGAGAGCAGCACGCTGAACACAAACAGCGCGACCGGTATGAGAGCCTCATATTTTTTCAAGTTAATGCGGTTCAGCCCCAGTCTGAAAATGAAGACAATGAAAATCAAGAACATCAAAAGTTCCGGCACGGAATTGAGGAATCGAATGTTTAAGGGTATCAACTGAAGGTTAAAAGGCATCAGAAAAATCAGAGCGCATACCGCCCAATCCAGGCGGAAAAACGAAAAGAAAAACAGAAGAAGACCGCCCATAACAGCATAGGTGATCTCCAACGTGAGCATATACATCGATGCAGTTAGCAGAGCAATAGCCGCTATTGCACCCAGATAACCAGAGACGCTTTTCATATATCAGACCCCAACTGCCTCTCTTAAGGGTTGTGTTACCTTGGCAGCTTCATCCCTCTTCTTCAAGGAGAAGTAAACAAATCCGAGGATGCCCACGGTGGTAACGATCTTAACAATAAGATTACTGAAGGCGGCGCCCAAAGCTCCATGTGAGGGAGCCAGATGGTAGAGAGCAATCCCGTGGAATGCTAGCTCTAAGGAATTTACGATTGCTATGGCCCAGGCTTTATCCAAAGAGTATAGAACCAAACTTACCGGTACGATAAGAAGAATCAGAGAATAGCTTATGACTAAAACCTGTAATGGACCAACACAGGGTAAGTACTTCGGGCCATAGATTAACAGGATAATCCATCTGCTCAGGAAAATCCCCCCGATCATAATGGGTATGACTAAGGGGCTAAAACTCAGAAGTTTGTTGACATATGCTTTCATCTCAACCTTGCTTAACATCTTTGAGACTTTGGGAAAAAGCACGGTGTGTGCTGACCCAATCATCAAGGGAAGAATAACGGCGATATTCCATGCCGCAGAAAAATAGCCGACCTCCTCCTTGTTGCTCATATGGCTTAGCATGAAAAAATCCACACGGGTCTCTATCATGACCAAAATGGTAGAAATAAAAATCCATTTACTCAATCCAAAAATCTCCGTGAGAACCTCTTTATTCTTGGGGAGGCTCAAAGAAAAATTGGGAAGCAAAAAAGAGGCGAAAGTTAAACCAGAAAAAAAGGCCACCACATACAAAAGCATCAGATTATCTATGGAAATCAAACTCAAGAACATCAAAGCCAAGATCCCGCCCAATTTAAATACCGAATGGGCCAGATTGACCAGTATGTATTTTTTGAATTGCTCGCTAGCTTGAAAAAAGCTTCCCTCAAACCTTAAGAGAGCTCCCCCAATAAAACCCACCCCGGCTAACCTTAATGGAACAGTCAATTCGTGATTATGAAAAAGACTTCTAGCCAGATGTCCTGAAAGGAGATAGACTATAAAACACAGCAGGATACCCATCAAGAGCTTTAGACCAAACAAGCTGCTGAATAGTTGATTGGCCTTCTTTTGATCACTAAGCGAGTGCAAAGAATAGTATCTTATGAAAGATCTTTCCAAACCCAAATCGACTACATCTATTGAGAATAGCATGAAAATATAGACAACAGCAAATGTTCCGTAGTCGCGCGGCCCCAGAGTTCTGGCGATAATAACCGTAACTAAGAAAGCCAAACCCTGGGTAAGGATATTTCCACCCAATATCAAATATGAAGCCCTGGCCGCTTTCGAACAAACGTCCCGTTTGATTTTGGCATAATACTCTAATAACATATTCCCTCGTAGCCTTGCATTTTCATTTGCAGAGTCTCTTCAGCATTTGTGAAAGAGGCCAGGTTTGCTTCGTCGTTCCGGCAGCTCTTTCTATCCTTCTTCTGTGGCAATTTTCTCTAAAACATCCTTCTTGGCAGGAGATCGACCGCCTCTCCGTCCCGCGAGTATATTATTTGCGCTCCTCGGCAATCAAAGGTGC
>CBDUQU010000102.1:0-11453 GCA_965369445.1 uncultured bacterium
CTGTCAGATCATTTCGTGCTTTTAATCTCCGCTTTTTCCTTTTCTTTGCCCGAGTTTCTCAATGGGCTAGGACCCACTTTTTTCACATCCTCCACAAACTCCTTGATTAACTGGGCAAACCTTCCGCCCTCAGCCGCTGAGACCCATTCCAATCTCAGCCTCTCCTCTCCTAAACCTAACAACTTGATCAGTCGTTTAGTGATTTCGAACTGCTCCGCAGCCCGAAGATTGCCAAAGGTGTAATGGCAATCGCCGATGTGTCACCCAGACCACATGACGCCGTCTGCACCTTTTTCAAATGCCCGCATGACGTGTGCCGGGCTGATCCTGCCGGAGCACATCACCCGGATCAGCCGCACGTTGGGCGGATACTGCATCCGGCTGACCCCCGCAGTGTCGGCGCCTGCATAAGAACACCAGTTGCAGGCGAAGACCACGATCCTGGGATCAAAACCATCCGATTCTTTTTTCATATTTCTGTTTCCTCAGAGGACAATCGCTGCCGTACCTATGCCAAGACCTTCAAGCCAAATGTTCAATCAATATTTTGCTCCCGATGGCGATGAGGACAAGTCCGCCCACAAATCCTGCTTTATTCTCAAGAAGGTGCCCGGACCTGTCACCGACAAAAACACCGAGATAGGATAGTACAAATGTCACGATGCCGATTATGATGACCGGAAGCACGATCGATGTCTTCAAGAAGGCCAGACTCACGCCGGCGGCTAAGGCATCGATGCTGGTGGCAACCGAGAGTAACAACAAGACTCCGAGGTTAAGCGGATTCAGCAGCTTCTTTTCCGATCTTGCCGTTGTCGATTCGTAGATCATTTTACACCCGATCAAGCTCAGAAGCCCGAAGGCTATCCAATGATCCACCCGGGATATCAACTCCCTCAAACCGAGGCCGGCCAACCACCCTATCACCGGCATTATCACCTGAAACGCTCCGAAGAAAATCGCGATCTTCAAAGCGTGTTCCATTCTGGGGTTTCTTATCGTTATTCCGCTTGAAATCGATACGGCAAAGGCGTCCATGGCCAATCCAAATGCTAAAAATGTTATTGTAACTAAGTGCATCTGATAGGGCTTTTCACAAGCACTGTATTTTCCTCAACAGCGAAATTACCACCAACACCACTTTGCGGTCACCCGGGCGGTATCCGCACCCGCGTAAGAACACCAGTTACAGGCGAAGACCACGATTCTGGGGTCAAAATTATCTGCTTGTTTCGTCATATTCGTTATTTTTTAAAGGTATATAGTCGTCAGAACTATCGGACATCTTCAATTTATGCGGTGATGACCCAAAATTTTATTGAACCGCTACATACTCCGCAAATGACTTAGATTCGGGTATGGGCAACTTGTCTTCCAGCAGTCCACGGACGTGCATCTCAACAGCTTCATGCATGTTCTTCTCAACTTCTTCACGAGTAGCACCGGTAGCCACACATCCTGGCAAATCTGGTGGATATGCTGAATAGTTCCCATTTGCTTTTTCAATAACCACAAGGAAACGATACATATTATTTTACCTCCTTTAGTTTTGGCTGTTTTAGGATGCTATTCTCGGCAGTCAAACTGGTATCTGTCCCAGCGCAGGGTCGGATGCCCCCACTTGGGATGTCAGCCAAGCACGCGGAGCGCATTTACTTCTGAGTTGAAAAAGAAAACGCATGAGGTTCTGATATTTCCACACCAGAGCATATTGTTTGTTTGCACTGTCGTGTCTGCTGAAGTAGTGCCCTTTGAGCGTCAAACTTACGTGGTGCTCGGTCACGTTGTCAACAACTATAAAATCTCCTTTTCTCAAGACCTTGTTTGCCAGTAAAGGCCTTTGAACGCTCTCGTCACCAACTGCTACTTCATCCAAGACGGTAGTCTCTTCCTCGATCTCCGCAATGACTATGTACTCAAAATCCCGAATATCGATAATCTCGGGACCGCTGGACAAAACGTCTTTTATGTGGTAGAATTTCTCGTCTCTGTAACCTATGACGTGTGGGCACGAGCCCACCTCAAATAGATCAGACACCGTCAAAGTGTTCTCAATGTCGAATTGATGGACATGGTGAGTTTTACCTGCTACGTCTATTCGCTCGACAAGGAAGGATGGCCCCAAGAGATTGAACCCTTCCGCTCTCTGGATGGGAGTAAAGGCGTACAACAATTCGAGCGCCCCGTCGTACGCCTCGCAGTTGACCTCTTCCTCATCTGCTGACACGTATGCATCCATAGGTGCAAGAAGAATGAATTCCGGAACCAGAATGCTCTCCTCCTTCTGGAGAACCTTGAAAGGAACTCTGCTTGTGTATTCTTCACCGTGCCCGAAGGAAAGCTGCCGGTAGTCCAACGTAGCATTCGGATAATACATTTTCCCCCTGTGATCTCCTATCTCCACCGGGCCGTCCCAGAGGTTTTCTATCCAGAGCAAAACCAACCACAGTGGTCTAAATTCTATCATCTCTGCGATCTCGTCTCCGCAGCCTGCCTGGAAGTAGGTGATTCGACAAAACTGCTTAGGGTCAATTGCCATTCTGTTATCCGCGAGGTTTCCTACAACCCGAGCGGTCACCAGGGGGTCATACCTTTGGCTCAGTTGGGTCAGTTCTTCAACGTCTACGTTTCTCTCAAAGAAGTCCCGATTCGCGTCGCGTAGCTCGGAAACCGGAGTCTCATCCCAGCCTGGGAAGACTTTCTGAGTTATATGGTTCCTGTGGATTTCGCGCAAGTAACTCAAGACATCGTTGCTCTGCAAGTATACGCGCTTAGCATGCACCTTCTCATAGAATGCCTGAAACCGTCCCCCGAAAATTTCCTTGATGACGAAGTCAGACTTCACTACAAGATGTTTCACTGAGATTAGTGGTCTTTCATCTTTCCGGAGAATCTTAATAACATCAACCAACGCCGGGATCGTTTGAATCGCTTGCATTAGCTGCTCCGCGGTCAACATTATTGGATACCTCGCAAGGCCTCGTTAACAGACTATTGCCTTTTCTGGGTCTCTGTGCCGTCTCACTTATCCCACACCAACAGTGAATCTATCATCACGTCAATCTCGCTTGCTGTTGGTCTTCTTGACCAACAGCGAAATCCATCCTGTTGGTGAGGAACACCAACAGGGAGGAGAAGAGTTAGTCTCATCACAAAGAAACCTCTATCTGCTGAATTCCCACAAATTCAGGTAAAAGCCTTTTGCTCTCAGGGTCCATTTCGTCCAGGCATAGTTCGATCACTTCCCGGAGATTTTTCTGAAGCTCGTCCAAGGTTTCTGCCTGGGTATGAGCACCCGGAATTGCCGGAACAACAGCAACATACAGACCCGTCTCTGAATCTCGCTCAATATAAGCGGTTAACGTCTGCATCTTAACACTCCCTACAATGTTCGAGGATTCTCTGCGACTTCCGATATGCGTTTATCATTTATCCCACACTAAAAGCGAGTCTATCATCACATCAATCTGCTTGTCAGTGAAAAGGTCACAACAGTTTCGAAAATCTATCCGCATCTACTCTTGCCTGCTTCAGTATGTGAGCAAGCGTGGATCGCTTTACCGGCCGGTGAGCGGGAACCGTTAACTTCAAGGTTTCGTCTCCCACCCGCTTCTGTAATCGAATATGACTACCACGCTGGCGCACAACCGTCCATCCATCCCTTTGCAGAGCGCGAACGATCTTGACGTAAGGCAGGCTCGGCAGCCTGCTCACAGCACCAACTCCCGCACCAGTCCGCCCTCTTCAACAATCGAGTCATCCTCTGTCGGCTCAAGGTAAAGCTCTATCGCCTCCCGAATGTTCGCCAAAGCCTCTTCAACAGTATTACCTTCACTGATGCAGCCCGGAAGCGAAGGAACGCAGACGGTGTATCCGCCTTCATCACTGGGTTCCAGTATAACCCTAAGCTTCATCTATCTGTTTCTCCTTCCACTCATGCGTCAAGTCATCATTTGTCCCACACTAAAAGCGAATCTATCATCACATCAATCTGTTCGTCTGTAAAGTGCCGGGCAGTTATTGCACCGGTCGGGCAATATGAAGCGCAGGTGCCGCAGCCCTTGCACAGAGCTTCGTTTATCTCGCAAACCACAACGCCGTCACCTCTGTCCACAAGCTGCGGAGCGTTGAACTCGCATATCTTCACGCATATTCCGCAGGCTCGACACAGGTCGGATTCCACCACCTGGCAGACCACCGGCTCCAGTTCGATGTGATCCCTGGAGGTGAGGATGGCGGCTTTGCCAGCAGCTCCCTGGGCAGAAAACAGGCTATCGGATATTCCCTTGGGAGAATTTGCGCAGCCGCAGATAAATATCCCTGCGGTATTTGTCTCCACCGGACCCAGCTTGGAGTGCCTTTCTAAGAAAAATCCATCCAGTCCTCTGGGAAGCTTGAAAAGATTCTGCAGTTCGGCAAAATCCTTTTCCTTAGGTACCATCCCCACCGACAGAACCACCGCATCCACCGGCAGCTCCATGTGCCTCTTGTAGAGAGACTGATACAGTTTGATCTTGGTCGCTTTTTTATCTCCGACAACCTCGGGTGGGTGTTTTTCATCGTATGTGAGAAACAAAACACCTTCTCTTCTTGCCTCTCGATATGTTTCCTCCGCCCCTTTATCAAAGGTTCTGATGTCACGGTAATATACAATACAATTTATTCCTTTTCTCTGAAGCTGGATGGCCTGCTTGATGGCCACCTGACAGCAGTATCGGGAACAGTACTCGTTTCCACCCCTCTCCCTCGATCCCACGCACTGGATGAAGGCAACGTTTTCCGGCTTCTTACCGGCGATGGTTAACCCTTTCTGGTTAGCCGTCAGAAGCTTTTCCAGCTCCATGTTGGTTAAAACGTTGGGAAGCTTCCCGTAGCCGAATTTGTCTTTGGGATCATAAAGATCAGAGCCCACCGCCAGGATAATTGCCCCGAATTTCAACTTCTCGGTTTTGGCCTTCTTCCCTTTTCCGGATGCTCCTGTCTCAATCGCAACCTCGAAATTCCCCACGAAACCGTCCACCTCTTTGACCGTAGTGGAGGTAAGCACCGTCACCTTTCTCTTCTTCAACTCCTCCAGCTTGGCCTTGAGGAACTCTTTCCCGGTCAATTCGCTGCCTAACAGCGTGTCCAGTTCTCTTACCCGTCCTCCCAACTCCTTTTCCTTTTCGATCAGCGTAATCTTCTCGCCCTTGATGGCTAAATCCAATGTAGCCTGAATTCCGGATATTCCCCCGCCGATTATCAGAATCTCAGGGTTCATGGGAACCTGTCTTCTCTCCAGAGGCTCAAGATGATATGCTCTGGCAACTGCCATTCCCAGCAGGTCCTTGGATTTTTGGGTTGCCGCTTCCGGCTCGTGGGTATGTACCCAGGAGCATTGATCCCGGATGTTGGCCATCTCAAACAGGTAAGGGTTCAGCCCGGCACGTCGGCAGCTCTCCTGGAAGATGGGTTCGTGCGTTCTTGGAGTGCATGCGGCCACCACCACCCGGTTGAGATTATGCTCTTTGATATGATCCTGCATTAACCTTTGGGTTCCGTCGGAACACATGAACAGGTCACGAACAACATGCACCACGCCGGGAAGCGACTTAGCATATTCCTCCACCTCCTCCACATTCACCACACCGGCGATATTGGACCCGCAGTGACAGACGAAGACCCCGATCCTTGGCTTTCCATCCACACAGATGGGCTCAACTTCAATGGGCTCTTTTTTCACCTGTTGACCTCTTAGGTGCTGCGAGACCTTCAAGGCGGCCGCTGAACCCAAAGCCACCGAATCGGTAATGTCTTTCAGCCCTGCCGCACTGCCGCAAAGATAGACACCTTCACGGGTGGATTCCAGAAATGACAGGGGATCTTTCTGTTTGAAGAAATTAGTGCTATCCAAGTCGATCCCCAAAATCTTTGCCAGCTGGATAGTGCCTTCGGAAGGAACTCCGGCTGCGGAGAGGATGGTAATATCCGCCCTGATTTTTTCAACCTCCTTGGTCTCTGTATTCTCAATGAAGATTATAAGGTCCTTGGTTGCTGGATCCTCTTCGATCTTGGCGGGCCTTCCCTTGTAGAAGATCACGTCCGGGTCCTCTTGCGCTCGAAGATACAACTCCTCGTATCCTTTGCCGAAAGCCCTTATGTCCATATAGAAGATGTATATCTTATCTATGTCCGGCTCGTGCGTCTTAGCCAGAAGGGCGTTTTTGACGGTGTTCATGCAACAGAAATAGGAACAATAGGGGTAGCCCCGCTCCCCGACTGATCTGGAGCCCACACATTGAACGAAAGCCAACGTTTTGGGTGTTTTCATGTCCGACGGACGAACCAGATGCCCACCCGAAGGCCCGGAGGCATTCAGTATTCTCTCAAATTCCAAGCCAGTCAAAACATTCTCATAGCGGGCATATCCATAATTGGTCAGACCCCGGGGATCGTATTCATCGAATCCGGTGGCAACCACCACCGCGCCAACATTGATGGTCTCCTGCCTGGGTTGCATATCAAAGTCAATACAGTTCAACTTGCAGGCCCGGGAGCAGCTTTCACAAACCAGGATGGTCTTATTTAAGCAAACGTCCCGGTCAATGGCATAGGTTCGGGGAGAAGCTTGAGGAAAAGGGGAGTAGATGGCTTTTCTTGCGCCCATTCCCAGATCGAAGTAGTTGGGGGCAATCACCGGACACGCCTTGGCACACTCCCCGCATCCCACGCAGGTATCCTCGTTCACATAACGCGGGTTTCTTCTGACCGCAACCCTGAAGTCTCCCGCCTTACCTTCGACCCCGATGACCTCTGAATAGCTCCAGACTTTGACGTTGGGATGTCGACCGACATCCAGCATACGCGGGCCCAGAATTCATATGGCGCAGTCCATGCTGGGGAAGGTTTTGTCTATCTGCGCCATTCTCCCCCCTAAGGTGGAAGCTCTCTCGACTAAGTAGACCTGAAAATCCGCATCGGCCAAATCCAGAGCCGCCTGAATGCCCGCTACGCCTCCACCGATGACTAAAGCGCCTTTCTTCTTTTTTTCCTTCTCCTTGTCCGTCACCATACCTCCCGACTCTTCTCAAACTTTCTGTCAACCCAATAACCGAAAGCTCGGTAGCCGCCCGTACGGGCGAAACCGTGCGTCCCGCCAGAGGCGGGACGGCTACAACTTCGGCGGGACTCAGTAGCTTCACGCACCGGACGATTTTTCTCCTTAACCTAACGACTCGCCTGGGCCTCGCTTTTTGCTCCGGCCTTCTTGCTCAACTGCTCTTTTCCGTATTGGTATCCTTTGTCGAAAGCTTTGAGGTTAAGGTCTATCAGCTTCTCTCTAAAGGAACTTTCGATGGCCTTCCTGGCGGATTCCGGTTTGATCAACTCGGTGACCGCGGTGAAGAAGCCGAACATCACGATATTTGCCACTATTCTCACTCCCATCTCCTCGGCGAAGCGGGTGGAAGGTATGGCAAAAAGTCTGACTCCCTTTTTTGTTCGCTCCGGCTTGACCAGATCTTCATCGATGATCACGGTCCCGCCCTCTTTTACGTTCTCCCCGTGTTTGACGAATCCCTCCTGAGACATAGCCACTACGATGTGAGGGACTGTGACGTAAGGGTAGAGAACCCTGTCATCCGAGATCACCACCTGGGAACTGCAAGCGCTTCCCCGTGCCTCGGGCCCGAAGCTCTGGGTCATGGTGGCCTGCTTTCCGTCATAGATAGATGCCGTCTTTCCCAGAAGGTATCCGAAGCGGATCACCCCCTGTCCACCGAGTCCGGTTATCCTCAGCTCCGTCAGCATTGGGGACCTCCGTGCGCAACGAATTTATCTTTAAGCTGCTTCTTCATCCAATCGTTGTGAGCATCCAGAAATGTGGGCCTTTCCCGGTCGATGAATTTCCCCACCACGATTTTCTTCTGGAACTCAATAGCCATCTCTCTGGTATCCGCTCCATGTTTGATCACGCTGTTGTCGTGATAGAACTTCATCAAATCCAGGCCGTCGCCCAGCTTATTTCTCCGGGAGTAGATGGTTGAACAGGGACAGATGATCTCGATAAAGGAGAAACCCTTTTTGTTCATCGCCTCGGTTATGGACCTGGTCAGTCTTCGCACGTGCAGGGCGGTCCAGCGGGCAACGTAGACTGCGCCGCAGGATTCGGCTAACTGGGGCAAGCTGAAAGGGTTTTCGAAATTACCATAGGGGGAGGTGGAGGTATTGGCAGTGAGCGGGGTCGTAGCTGCCACCTGCCCACCGGTCATGGCATAGATAAAGTTGTTGACGCATATAACCACAATGTCCATGTTTCTGCGGGCGGCGTGAATGAAGTGGTTACCGCCGATGCCTGCGATGTCGCCGTCTCCGCTGAATACAACCACCTTAAGCTCCGGGTTGGCCAGCTTCAGTCCGGTGGCAAAGGGAATCGCCCGACCGTGTGTGGAATGGAAGGAATCGAGCTTTACGTAACCTGCCACCCTACCGGTGCAGCCGATTCCGGAGACCACACATACCTTCTCTAAGGGAGTATCGATCTTTTTTAAAGCCTCGGCAAAGGCGGTCAGCGCGGTTCCTATCCCGCAGGTGGGACACCAGATATGCGGAATGCGATCCATCCGCAGCAAAGCTTCCATCGGATGTTCTGCAACCTCAGCCGGTTGAGCTGTCGCAGTAGCTTTCATTTTACCGCCTCCTTAATGGCATTGTGTATGTCCTCCGGGTCGTGCACCCATCCTCCTCCATGCGGCACCAGAGACACTTTAGACTTTCCACAGACGCATCTTTCCACCTCATAGAAGAGCTGTCCATAGTTCATCTCCACCACCACGATGGCCTTTACCTTACCGGCCAGTTCCCTGATCTTCTTCTCCGGAAACGGCCAGCATATGATGGGGCGGAGAAGACCCACCTTTATGCCTTCCTTTCTGGCCCTCTGAAGCGCGGGAATGCAGACCCGGGAGGTTATTCCATATGAGAAGATGACCACCTCCGCATCCTCCATCTGCGTCTCTTCGATGTCTTCTAACTCGTCTGCATGCAGTCTTATCTTCTCCACCAATCTTCTCACCAGTTTCTCCTGTGCCTCCCAGTTCATGACCGGATAGCCTTTCTCGTCGTGGGTCAGACCGGTGACGTGGATTTTATACCCATCCCCGGCTTTAACCATCTCCGGTATCATATCCTTACCCGCCTTGAATGGCAAATACTCCTCCGGAGGAAGCTTGGTATATCGACGGGGGTAGAGCTCTATTTCGTCCGCTGGTGGAATTATCACTTTTTCGGTCATGTGACCCACACATTCATCCGTCATCACCATCACCGGGACCCGATACTTCTCGGACAGATTGACGGCCTTTATCACCATCTCGAAGCACTCCTGGGGAGAATTGGGGGATACGGCAATAATCTCGTAATCTCCATGAGATCCCCAGCGTGCCTGCATCATGTCTGACTGTCCCGGAAGGGTGGGGAGTCCGGTGGACGGTCCACCTCTTTGAACGTTGATCACCACGCAGGGAGTCTCCAGCATGACCGCCAGCCCAATGTTCTCCTGCATAAGGGAAAAGCCTGGACCTGAGGTAACGGTGAGCGCCTTAACTCCTCCCCAGACTGCTCCCACCACCGCCGCCATGGATCCCATCTCATCCTCCATCTGGATGAAAATGCCTCCCACCTCGGGGAATCGCTCGGAGATCCTTTCCGCTACCTCAGTGGAAGGGGTAATGGGGTACCCCCCCAGGAAACGACAGCCTGCCGCAATGGCCCCCTCCGAGCAGGCGTGGTCGCCATCCAAATAATGTTCTCCGGTCAATACGCCTTTAGGATCAGCTTTCAACTTTTTTTACCTCCTGTTCAGCTTGCTTGTCCTTCTCTTCATCCTTCGGTTTCTCCGTTACGTATATGGCAAACTCCGGACAGAGCATCTCGCACAACCCGCAGAAAACGCAGGTGTTCTCCTTCGCCACGTAAGGCGGATGATATCCCTTGGAGTTGAATTCGGTGGAAAGCTCAAGCACGTCCTTGGGACAGTATTCCACGCAAAACGCGCAGCCTTTGCATCTCTCCTTTATGATGTGAAGTTCGCCGTGCGGAATGTCGAGCTTGTCGGCATCTAATGGTTTCCGCCAGAATTTTCCCATTGAGGGTGGGGACATGATCTCACCTCCAGAGGCCAATTACTTGAGGAGTCTGTTGCCCAGACACAGTACGTTCAAATAAGATAAAGTCAATTCTGTTTTAGTCAAGTTCTATTTTTCACAAGCTCCCAGATACTCAACAGAATAATACGTCTTCAGAGAACAAAGAGTGGGCAATGAGTCCCCGAGAAGCCCAGTTTTTCCGCTGTGGCAAGAAGCTGGGCGCTATCTCTTTAGAATTTGCTTGACGACAGAGCTAATAAGGCTTTTATTCCCTATAGCAATCAGATCACAACTTGTAACACACGCGTTCGGCCTACTCGAGAAGGCGTAGCTCTCCAGGCGCCAAAACACGGGGAGATGTACTATGAGGAGAGAAGTACTATTATCCTTAATCGCAATAGCACTCGGCTTAGTTTGCCTATCCAGCTGCGCAGGCGATAGTCAAACATCAGATACAGGATATGCTAACCTGAGCAGCCTTATCGACTCGATCTCCGCCACACCTACGAAGGCGGGAAAGTATAGTCTGACTTCCGAATTCTTCGAGAAACTAACAGCTCTGAGAGAAGCTGAAGGGGCTGATTCCGCCCGGTTCGTCCTGCTTACCTTCTTCAGTCGCCAACACCCTAAGATCAGGATTACCGATTCACTGGCCGCGCTTCAAATAGTTGAGTGGATTCACAACTGCTTCACCATGATGGACTCCGGCGGGGTGTTTTTCACCAATGGGGCGATGGACACATATGCCGCCTGGTATCTGCAGCGAGTGCGTGGAGTGCGCCCGGACCTGATTGTGCTCTCCCTGCAGTTCTTGGTGGGAGCGGATTATCGCCAATTCCTGTTGGCGGATAGTGAAGTGCGCGCAGCTCTGAATCTATCCAAAGACGACAGCCTGCCCGTGCCGCCTTCGACCAGGGAGACACAGGACGCTCTACAGCAGATAATCATCCGTTCGGTCAGAAAACCGGAGCACCTACCTCTTTATCTGGCGCCTCGCTGCGGTGTCGCGGACAGATTTGGCGGGCATCTGGTAGATTTAGGGCTGGTGTATACTTACCAGGACTCCATTCAACCACAAAATCAGATTCTTGACCTGCTCATCTCCAAACTCACCCAGGACTGGAGACTTGACTATGCATCACAGGGATCGCCGAAAGATTCAAGCTACGCTGCCCGATTCGCGTGGTTGCAGTATCTTACGTTGGTTATCCGGATGGCTCTGGAGTTCCAAGAACAGAGGTATTACCAGGACATGGATACGCTATTCACCTATGTGGAGCCGGTGGTCGGCGAGGACTGGCGATTCTCAATGCTCAGGTACATGCATTG
>CBDUQU010000103.1:0-11372 GCA_965369445.1 uncultured bacterium
TATGGTGGTCAGCAACTTCGTCCCAGACATGAACATGATAGACGAGTCATATCCGCTTCCCATGAATTTCAGATTCGGAGGCGTGTTCGACGTGTACCGGAGAGGTGATCACAGCGCCGTCTTTGCCGCCGAGGGAAGCCATCCCAATGACAATTCGGAGAAGTTCAATGCCGGCGTGGAATACTGGTACAGGGACGTGTACTCTTTGAGATTGGGGAACCACCTGGGATACGACAGCGGCGGACTTTCGGCAGGCGGAGGAGTAAGGTTCAACCTCTCCGAGGCCTCCCACCTGAGCTTCGATTACGGATATCATGACATGGACTGGCTGGAGAACATGCACAGGTTCACCGTGGGAGTCGCATTCTAAGGGTTCATTTTAAAGACGTGGAGATTAGGAACCGCAAGCTTGGAAAGGACAAGCTTGACTTTCATATAATTATCGCAAGGAGTTCTGAATTATGAGGAGATACGGTTTTTGTTTAGTGATCTTTTCCCTCTGCCTTCTGATGCTTTCCGGGTGTGGTAAGCTGGAACGGAAAGGGACCCTGCCGGCTAACAGCCCTCCCACGGTGTATTTCGCAAACGTTCCGGCTGAGTCGACCTATTTTTCGGTGAATCCCCGGATTTACTGGTACGGGACGGACGTCGACGGTTTCATAGCCGCCTATCAGTATGCGGTGATGGTGACGGACAGCGTCGTCAACTTCGGGGGATTGGAGGAGGTGAAAAGCTTTCTTCGCAGCATCCCGGCGGATAGCGTTTCGTGGGTAAACCAGACCAGCCTGAAGAGCATGATCGGAGCTCATGTGGTGTCCGAGCCCGGTGGGCATCAGAGAAACGTGAGGACGTATGCGGACATGAATCCCGAGATATATACGCCTCAATACCTGTTGCTTCGAGCCGTGGACAATCGCGGAGAGATATCTGAGGTGATTAGCAGGCTATTCTACCGCAACAACCACCGACCGGAAGCCTTCATCAACACGGACAGCGCCTTTGCCGCCAAGAACCATTATTGCCTGGAAGACACGACTGCCACCTGGAAAGGGATCAACATCTCCTGGTCCGGTCTGGACACTGCCGACTATCCGGACAAGCGCTACCAGCCCGACTTTCAGTTTAAGTGGGAGTTGGTGGGTCCGTTCGAGACCGCCCCGACTCTCTTAACTGTGGATACCATGGCGGTTGTCGATTCCTCACTTGACAGCATGGTAATCGGTGGGGAGGTGATCTACACGCGATGGGTACCGGATCAGTCGTATGTCTTCAGAGATCTGGAGAACTCTCCTGGCTTAAGCTACGGATTCTATCAGTTGAGGTTAAGAGCCAGGGATGACGCCTATGTCAGCACCGACACCGTCACCACGCTTAACTTCCGCATCTTAAAACCGCAATTCCGTTATGCCGACCAGGGCAGAAAAACCGTTCTGCTGGTGGAGGCCACCAAGTACGGCGGGCCACCCGGAGGTCTGGTCGGCGACTCACCAGAGGAGCCTGATACCGCGTTCGTTCGAGGTTTCTATCGAACGGCGCTCGAAAGCCTTCTCGGCCAAGGTGTGTATGACGAGTTCGGAATGTGGCACGACCCGACGGCTCCTCCCATCGCGGGCGGCAAGGATGCTCCCGTCGAGGACACCCTGGCGCGATACGACCTGGTGATAGTGACCAACCTGGGATCCGGACCGGACATCAGCGAGGATAACTACAGAGCATACAAGGAATACCTGAACGTGGGCGGACGCGTGTGGATTATTGGAATGAACAATTTCAATTTTTCCCCGGGCAGAGAATCCAAGGCAATGGAAACAATAAGGAGTGTTACCCCCAACACCTACCAGATTGGAGTTGAATACTGCGGAATACAATCCGTGTTCATTCCCACCTTGACCAAGTTGGACAGCATGACCCTGGAGTTCGTCCAGGCCAAGCCTTTTGGAGACTGGGAGCAGCTTCCCGTCCTTGACGCGGACACCACCAAGTGCAAGCGGCTGATAGAGTATAAACCGAACGACGCATACCAGCAATGGGGCGTGCGTGGCATTCCCTGGGTGACTTTTGTTGCCATGTCCAACAATGTGGATTGGGCTTTCAGAGTTCCTGCCGAGAGACGAATCTTGAGTTTTGTCTCTTACTACGGGTCTCCACCCATGCATGATCGCCCCTGCGGAGTGAATTACATCGGGGCCACCTTCCGTACCGCTTTGTTCACTTTTCCGCTCAATCTGATGCAAAATGATGAACAGGACGATTATCCTGCGCATCAGGTTATGAAGGGGGTCATAGAGTGGTTCTGGGAAGACTTACCTTAGGTTTCCTTTCAAACAGGATTATGGAAAGAGGTCGGAATCGTCTCCGGCCTCTTTTTTTTAGCAGATAACCTCAACCTTATCTATCAGTGCTGTTCACTTGAGTCTGAATAGGTGTGGTGAGGAAGGGCGAGGGCTATTCAGCCCGGACGCTCCGGAGAATACCTCTGGTGCAGCAATGACCTGGCTTGGGCGGTCGACATCGCTGACCTTAGAGTCTGCTTTAGAACAGAACCTGCCATATGAAGATTCCTATCATGGTACAGCCGACCACGAACTTAATCAGAGTCCCGCCCAAAAACCCAAGGAAAGTTCCCACTCCGGCCTTAAAGGCCTGAGAGCCTTTTCTTCCTCCCAGAAGTTCACCTAAGATGGCCCCCACGAATGAGCCCAGCAGAAGGCCGATCAGTCCACCGGTAAAGAGCCCGATGAGCATGCCCAGAAACGCTCCCCCAAGTCCCCATCCGCTGGCACCCATCTTTTTTGCCCCGTACAAATTCGCCACATAGTCCAGCAGGCTGGTGACTGCCGTCAGGAGTGCGAACACTCCTAAAAAGCCCCACCCAATCCTTTCGAATCCGGTCAGGAGAGCATACACGAAAGCCCCCAGCCACATGATAGGAAGGCCGGGAAGCATGGGAAGCACGGTCCCTGCCAGACCAACCAGCATAATGACAAGGGCCAAAACGAACAGGCCGATCATTCCAAGGTTCATCGGGTGTGCCAATCCTCCTTTTCTCGATTACAACCAATTCAGGCTCATCCTGAGCTTATACTAATATCATCCACATACCGGAAACGCAAGACTTTTTTATCGAAAAAAGTTCTTCTCCACTTTGGTGATTGAAATCGTGAATATAAAAACCTTTTCGAAAACCACTGAAAAATATCTGCTGTCCGGGCAGAAGCATGGCAAAGAGTCGGTTTGGCCTTTTGTGAAAAAATCTGCAAAACTGCCGATAATATTTCATGTCTTGCAAGATAGCCGATAATTCGATCGTCCTCATATACACACTACAAATCGTTAGCCGGAACATTCTAAATCATTAAAGAGGAGGCAGAAATGAAAAGACAGTCTTTGCTGGCGATTCTGGTCGGAAGCCTTATTTTGGGTGCAATCTTCTGCGCCGATGGAGGTGAAAGGCGTGGGGCGAAATTGAAGCTGGAAAGCTTCGACGGTGGCTTTTTTTCAATTGATAAGCCGGAAGGATGGAACGTTATTACCGCCGGGACATGCGCTGGATTTGCTTTTTCAATTCGTGATCCATTCGAACCTCTAAGGCAGATCTTTTACTTTGGAGAAGTTGGACCGGTTTACTTGTCTGAACAACAGAAACAAATCGATTATCAATATATGAATATGGGAGGTTATCCTTGTACCTGGATTGACATGCCGGTTGTTAATCCTCTTACCCCGGGTAATTTCCTTGCGCAGTTTCATCGCATCGCCCGGACTCAAACGGCCCAAAGCTTTATGCCTCAATGCCCCAGATTGGAAAACCCGCGAATTATTTCCAAAGTTTCACAGCCGAGCCCAATCAGCGGTGGCAGCACCGAACTGGTAAGGGCGTTATTTACCCGAGGCGGAAATGTGGGTGAAGGGTTGTTTTTGGTTACCGTTGCTCCGGTTCTGCCCTTTACCGGTGGACCCGGAGGAGGCCTGGGATACGGATTCTCCATAATCGGAATCACTGCACCAAAGAGGGAGTTTCGGAACATTGAAAATGTACTGGTCAAGTCAGTGGGAAGTTATACCATAAGTCAATCTTATGTGAACAATTGCCTGGCGCAGCAGGCAAACACCTATGCCGGGATTCTTAAGGCGGGAAAAACCTTAAGTGAAACTTCGGATATCATCATGCAAGGATGGGAAAACCGAAACAGAGTCGATGACATTCTCGCTGAAAAAACAAGCGATGCCATCCTGGGAAAGGAACGGCTGTATGATCCGAATACCGGAGAGGTGTATGAATT
Source organism: uncultured bacterium (assembly GCA_965369445.1). Lineage (GTDB taxonomy): Bacteria > Zixibacteria > MSB-5A5 > MSB-5A5 > SM1-73 > SM23-73-3. The sequence continues at coordinate 4,284 of CBDUQU010000103.1, forward strand.
TGAGAACGGTTTTTATGACAAGTACCAGCTTGACCAGAACAAGTATGAAATGAACAACCTCCAAACCTTACCTGATGATAACCACAATCTCTGGATGGAAGCGCCCCTGGATGGATACAGACACCTGCGATAGCAATTCGGCAACACGTTGTCTATAAATCGCACTTCATTTTCAGTGGGTATCGGACACCTTGTCCGTTCACGGTGAATCCGTTCAGGATGAATCCGTTACCATAGCGTGCCACGGACGAGGGGGCCGTGACGAACGAAAGGGCCTCCCAATTTCCCGTCTCGTCCTTGTTTCAACTTAAAACCAAAGCGGGAATCCTACAAATGTTTGCGAAGAGATTGGGGCCTAACCAAGCCTGCTTTCGTTTGACAAAGCCCACGTAGACGGGTATATTTTCTCCATGCTCAAAGGAATCCCGGACAAAGACAGAGAGAAGATAATTGTATTAGGTATATTTGTTTTGGCTTATGCTTTAAGGTTCATATACCTTCTGCAGATGAAAAGCAGCCCCCTTTTCTTTTCTCCCACAATGGACCCGTTATATCACGATGTGTGGGCACAAAACATCGCCGGTGGAAATTGGATCGGTGGGAAGGTATTTTTCAGAGCCCCTTTTTATGTCTACTTTTTAGCCATAGTTTATAAGATATTTGGGCACGATTATATCATCCCACGTTTGATTCAACATCTGGTTGGTTCCTTCTCCTGCGTTTTGGTCTATTTCCTGGCGAGAAAATTGTTTAATCGGAAGGTTGCAGTTGTATCCGGCTTGATCGCCGCCACCTACGGAATGTTCATCTATTTCGAAGGCGAACTGCTCCTGGATTCATTCTTGGTACTCTTCGATCTTCTGCTGATCTTATTTCTGCTGAAAGCCAGAGAGAACCCCAAGTTCTCGAAGTGGTTTCTCTGCGGCATAATTTTGGGACTCTCCGCGATAACCCGACCCAACATCATCGTCTTCATCCCGGTTGTCTGGCTGTGGATTTTCCTGGTATTCAGAAAAAAGAAAACACTCAAAGCCATCCAGACCTATTCAGCTTCATTTCTCTTAGGAAGCATCCTGATAATTTCACCGGTCACCCTGAGAAACATGATTGCCGGCGGAGATACGGTGCTGATCGCTTCCCAGGGCGGCATAAATTTCTACATCGGGAACAACGAGAATGCCGACGGCGTCAGCGCCATCTTTTACAAGGAGGACTGGCAGTACCGGGACTTTCAGCAGATGGCGGAAAGGGAGACCGGCAAAAGTCTTAAGCCCTCTGAGATCTCCAGCTTTTATTACCGGAAGGGGGTTGACTTCTATCTTGAAAATCCGTCCAGCGCTTTTAAGCTTTTGGTGAAGAAACTGTATCTCTTCTGGAACCGGTTTGAGATCAGCAATAATCAGGATATACATTTCTTCCGCCGGTATTCCTCCCTCATACGCACGCTACCTTTGGGGTTTTGGCTGGTTGGGCCTTTGGGTCTTGCGGGAATGGTTTTGTCCATGCTTCATCGTAAGCGTCAAACGAAAAAAAGCCGTGATCGGCTAAGGAGCCAAAGAAAGAGACTCTCTTTGCCCATTCTGTTTGTCTTCTCTTATATGATCAGCGTCGTCATGTTTTTCGTTACTGCCCGATTCAGACTTCCGGTAATTCCATTTCTGATCATTTTCTCGGGTTTTTCTCTGGTATGGTTAAGGGAAAGGGTTCTCAAGAAAGACATCTCTTCTTTGAAACTATCTTTCTTGATCCTTCTTCCTTTCGCGATCTTATCCAATTCAAACGCCTATCATTTGGGAGTGGGAGACTTCTCGCAGGCTCATTTTAGTCTCGGAAACCTCCATCTGAAAGAGGGTAGACTTGATTTGGCTTTAATGGAATATGAGTCCGCCTTGGCGGTGAATCCCAGGGTTAGCAGGGTGCACCTCAATTGGGGGATGGTGCACTTCAGAAAAGGGGACTACGACAAAGCCGAAAAAGAGTTTCTGGCGGAGTTGGAATTGAATCCTGACGAGGCCAAGGCTTATAACAACCTCTCGTCGGTCTACCTACGCCAGGGGTTTCGTGATAAGGCGGAACAGATGGCAGAAAAGGCGGTACAGCTTGACAATCGCTACGCAAATGCATATATGAATCTGGCTTTGAGCTATTTGGAAAGTGGGAAAACTGATGAGGCGAAAGAGACCTTAAGCCGGGGTATTTCAAACGTTCAACCATTTTTCGAAGGTGAACTGCTCTTGGGGGAAATCTACCAGGCCGAGACAAAATTTGATTCGGCCATGGAGAGATTCGAGAGAATCATCCATCCTCCGAGATCTTACCGAGATGTGGCCTACGATCTGGAGGCTCTGGCTTCAAAGGGAGGTCCCTATAGACTGGAAACAAGCGAAGTTCAGGCGAAGGCTCACCTTAATCTGGGAACCATCCAGATGCAAAGGGGAGAACTGGATCTGGCCGTGTCACACCTCAAGCAGGCGCTTTCTTTGAAACCGGATTTTGCCGAAGCCCATGCCAACCTGGGGACTCTCTATGACCATACGGGGCGTGGGGCTGAGGCCCTACCTTCGCTCCAAAAAGCGATAAGCTTAGATCCCCAGAATGCGGCTTATCATTTTAACTTAGGTCTGGCTTATGCCAAGCAAATGAAGTTAACAGAAGCGAGGGAAGAATTTGAAACCACCCTCATGCTTGATCCTTCGCTGACCGATGCTCACCAGAAAATACTTTTGGTGGATTCGCTGCTTCAGGTGCAAGGGGTCTCTCCGTGAAGCGGATTCGCGCCGGGGAGCCTTCAGGCTGAATTCCTCGACGATGAACCGTTACTCCCGATCGACGTGCACTCTATCTCTGGCAGGCCCTTGAGCACAAGCGCAGAAGAGTTGCGTTGTTTGCGGCGGAAACGATCTTCCCCTTTAAGCGGATAAGGAATCGTACTTCTGTAGTTAACTGAATATGAGTTAACAAGGGGTGAAGAACGCGTATATTAATATAGGGTTAACTGCATAACGAAGCAGCCGGAAACGGCTCAGCACTGGTTTCTGCACTCCTATACAGGAGGTGTCGATCATGAAACGCTCTTTGTTCGTAGCAGCTGTCTGGATCATCCTTTTGGTCTTGTGGGCTTCACCAGCTTTGGCTGAGACGACTGCTGATACTGCCTGGGTAAGAACTTACTGTGGTCCCGGGTACGGCTGGGAAATCGCTTATGCCATAGCACTGGACGGCTCCCAGAATGCCTGTGTCACCGGATTCAGCCTCGACCCGGTGACAGGCGAGGACTATGCCACCGTAAGGTACTATCCCAACGGAAACGTAGCATGGAGTGAAAGATACAATGGCCCGGGAAACGGCGGCGACAGGGCCTATGCCGTAGCCACGGACGATATGGGCAATGTTTATGTGACAGGAAGAAGTCTGGGCAGTGGCACATATCTCGACTTTGCCACCATAAAATATCACTCCAATGGCGATACTGCTTGGATAAGAAGATACAACGGATCGGCAGACTCCACGGACGAGGCCCGGGCCATTGCCGTGGACGGGTTTGGCAATGTCTACGTGACGGGATTCAGTTACGGCGGTACGACAGGCTACGACTACCTTACCGTGAAGTATTATCCCGACGGAGCTACTGCCTGGCTGAGAAGGTACAACGGGACCGGCAACGATGATGACAGAGCTTATGCCGTAGCCGTGGACGGTGACGGCAGCGTGTATGTTTTCGGGCAAAGCAAAGGCATCGGCACAGACTATGATTACGTCACCATCAAATATCATTCCAATGGGGACACTGCCTGGGTAAGAAGGTATAACGGGCCTGGCAACGACTACGACAGGGCCTCGGCCATGGCCATCGACGACTATGGAAACGTCTATGTGACCGGCTGGACGTTAAGCGCTACCACCGACCGGGATTATGCTACTATAAAGTACCTTCCCGACGGAGACACCGCCTGGGTCAGAATGTACGACGGCGCGGCAAGCGGCTGGGATGCTGCCTACGCCATCGCCGTGGATGGTCTTGGGAATGTCTACGTGACTGGAGAAAGTGAGGAGGTCGGAACTTACGGTGATTATGCCACCGTAAAATATAATCCAAACGGAGACACCCTCTGGGTTGGAAGATACAACGGACCGGGAGATCCGGTTGACTATCCCTACGCCATTGCCGTGGATGGCTCGGGCAATGTCTACGTCACCGGAGAGAGTGGGGCGGACTATCTTACCATAAGATATGATCCCGAGGGAGAGACCGACTGGGTACAGAGATACGACGGCCCGGCCAACTCAGGCGACGGTGCCGAAGCCATAGTCGTGGATGATTCCGGCAACGTCTACGTGACCGGATCAAGCGATGGCACCGGAACCGGGAACTATGATTATGCCACCATTAAGTACGTCCAGTTCATGCGCGGGGATGCAAGTGGAGACTTGATCGTCGATGTCGGGGACGTGGTATATCTGGTGAACTACTTATATAGGAACGGGCCTGCCCCCCAGCCATTAGCGGCCGGAGATGCAAACTGCGACGGAGTGGTTGACCTGGGGGATATCGTTTTCCTGCTCAGCTATCTATTCAGAGGCGGCGCGCCACCGGGTTGTTAGATCCATTTGCCTAGTGTGTGGCGTCATCGGAGACGCAGGTGAGCTTTCCGCTCTGGTCTATGGTCCACACGTCTAAGGTTGCGTCATCATCCAGGCCGCTGGCACCCTTGGATCCGGCAGTGACCACGAAGCTGGTGCGGTTCGCCGTCAGTGAGTAGCTGTACCGAGCCGAAGGTATCAACTCCACACCCAGGGGGCCGAAAGTTCCACCTGGCTGCACAATCATGGTGCTTCCGTCGCTCGGATAGTAGCTGTCCTTTTCCTGACGGTAAGCCCTTTGCATCTCGTAGACCTGCTTCAAGATCAGCTGGGCCTCGCCCTGCTTGGTCTTCGTCGTTGACTGCATGAAGCGGGGGATTGCCAGGGTAGCCAGAACTCCTATTATGGCAACCACAACAAACAACTCGATCAGAGTGTATCCTTTCTGCCCATATCTCAGTCTCAGTTTCATTGCATTCTCCTTTCTCCAGCGCTGACAACACTGCAAAGCTCGTGCCACCAAGCCTTCTTCATCCTAACCCGGTATGTCAAAAGAAGTTGACCCATTACTAGACATCTGGTGCTCATCTGTTGAGGCACTTTGTTTGCACACTCTGTCCATCTCTCTGCAGACCCTGAGATGGAAGTTTTAGCGTGGTATTATGACAACTGAGACGGCTGATACGCGCGGATTTGACCGGGAATTGCAGCCTGTGCTATGCGCGGAAGAAATTCTTTATAAAGAAGAACAGGTTGGCGGGCCTTTCGGCCAAGCGCCGCATGAAATAGGGATACCACTGCCTGCCAAAGGGGATGTAAATGCGCACCTTGTAACCGTCCCTGATCAACCGACGTGCAAGCTCTGTGCGGATTCCGTAAAGAAGCTGGAATTCAAAGTTGCCTTTGGGAATATTGTTCTTTCGGGCGAATTGTTTCGTCTTTTCGATCAGCCTCTCATCGTGAGTGGCCATTCCATGATAGATCCCGCTTTTGAGCATCTTCTCCATCAGCTTCTCGAAACTCTCGTCCACCTCCGGTCTCTTGGGGAAGGCGATCTCCTTCGGCTCCTTATAGGCGCCCTTGCAGAGCCTGATTCTGCCGCCTAATTTCAGGACTTCGTCAACGTCCTTTTCACTTCGATGAAGCAAGCTCTGGATCACAATGCCCACATTGTCGTACTTCTTCCTGAGGCGGTAGAAGACTTCAAGGGTATCCTCGGTGCAATCGGAGCCTTCCATATCCATTCGTACGAAGTTGTTATACTTCGCCGCCCTCTCGATGATGGCGGTGAAATTCTGCTCGCAAAGTTCCCTATCTACTTTCAGGCCGAGTTGGGTTGGTTTGGCCGATACGTTGGTATTCACCCCTCTCTCGTTGATGCGATCGAGCGCATCCAGATAAACTTCGGTTGCGGCTTTTGCCTCGTCTGCTTCCGACACCTCCTCACCTAAGTGATCTAAGGTGGCAATCGCGCCTTCGGAATTTACCCTCTTCACGGCATCCAGACCATCCTCCACCTCTTCCCCGGAGACAAACCGATCCACCACCCTGCGGGTTACGCCGAACTTTTTCATAAAACCCTGGATGGCTTTCTGTCTGGAAAGAAATAGGAAAATTCCTTTTAGCATAACTGATCTCCTTAACTTGCAATCTCAGCTAAAACTACACAAAAATCTCTTACCGTCAAGTTCTATTTGTGAAATTTTTCACTTTGTCCGGGTGATTGAATGGCTGGCAAGGGGTAGGCTAACCTCTTACGTCTTTTAGGTTGTGTCGGGTCTTGGGTATGGCTTGCCGTAAGTGTGACCCGACACGTCCAAGGCTGTCAGGTCACACCCGCCAAGGTTACACCCGTCTGGGCGGGCAAGAGCTGACAGAACGCAGAACTTGGGCCGGATGATACCCTGACTCAGCCAGACTGTATCTCCATCACGTCGATTTTGCCAGCGAAATCATTGTATTGTTTTATCCGCTCCTTGAACTCCTCTGACTTCATATTCAAAGCCCGCGCCCACGTGTTTTCATCAATCCATTCAAAAGTGCCCAACAACACCTTCTTTTCGATTTCTTGTGCCTCGGTGGGGAAGAAGTGACGCTCTCCAAGGTAGACATTGAAAACGATCCAAAAAATACTCAAGTTGAACCCCCGCAACTCATGCGCACCCGCGGGATGTATGTCCCTCCAGTGGAAGAAATCCTGAGTGTCGCTCTCCAACCTGTAATCGTTAAATAGCCGAGTAAAAAAGGATGGCAGTCCGTGTTCATAGCAACTACTTTTGGCAGCGGGGAGAGCGATTTTCCATATCACATCGGCGTCCAATTCCTTGTCCTTGTAAAGGGCAACCATATAGATCGCAAGTTGCATAATCCTTCTTTGTAATCTCGCCCTTAGGTCTTTGACGATTTCGGCCTTCTTGGTCGCCAACTCATATTGAGACTTCTCTTCATTCGTGGCAGACTCACCCAGTCTACGTTTGATTTCAGAATATTCACGGGGTTTCGCGAAAT
>CBDUQU010000104.1:0-11326 GCA_965369445.1 uncultured bacterium
TCCGAACATGTGTTACCTATGTCCCCAGTCTGTACAATACCAAGGGGAGAGGGAATCCATGGGTTTTCCCTCCCTTTATGGGAGGGAATAAAAGGGAGGGTGACACAAGAGATCGAAATTCAAAATGAAAAGTGCAAAGTTGCAATTCAAAATCCAAAATATCCCTCGTTGCTTTCCGCAGAAATCCAATTTTGAATTCTGCTCTGCGCTTTTGCCCAGACACCCCCAGACAGGCCCGTATGGGCATCCGGGCGTTGCATCCGTTGACCGTTTGGGAGTCATTGAACCAAATGCGTCAACAGATTAAATAGGTTCAACAGATGCCCGAGAACCGTACGCTGTCATCCGTTTCATCCGTCCAGACGGACGCCCGTCCGGGCGCTGCATCCGTTGACCGTATGGCAGTTTCTGGGTCAAATGCGTCAACGGATTGAACGGATAGCTGAAAACAGGTTGTTGTTACCCGTTTCATCCGTTGCATCCGTTGACAGTTTGGTGAGTTTCTTTCACTCTTTCCTTACTCTTTTCCCATCGCCAAAATTATTAAGGTATCACCAAAATCGACCGAAAAGGAAGGAAAAGGCAGAAAATTCAAACTAAAAGAAGGAGGGGCTATGTTAATCTGGTGTTGTGTGCTCCTATTGCTGGGAATCGCCGCCTTTTTGGATTCCATCTTCACCTTCGGAGACATCTTTCATAGGATCAACTCCGTCATGTTCATGCTGGTCTCTCTGGGCCTGTTGATCAGAACCAGTACCAAGATCAGACTGGCCAAGAGAGAGGGATACGAGAAACGTATCGAAGAGTTAGAGCAGCAGATAGCGGGGCTGACCAAGAAGGAGCCTAAGAAGGAAACTGCTCCGGTAAGTTAGAGATTCGAAAGGCTGTTCAAAAATCGAACATCATACTTAGTTGATCCCTCAGGCTAACCTGAGGAACCGGGGGAGACTTCCACCTGAAGCTCCCTCAATTTATCTCTGGTCTCGTCCACGTAGACCGAGCGCTCGTAATCCTTCAAGAACTTCTGGTAAGCTTCTACAGCTTTGACCTTGTCATTCAGATCGTAATGGTAAACGTCACCAATCAGTTTCTGCGCCTGGGCACAGAAATAGCTTTCCGGGTATTCCTTCAGCAGCTTCTCGAAAGCTTCTATGGATTCGGAGAACTTTTTCTCCTCTCTGTAGATCCTCCCCTTTTCCAATTGAGCCAGATGCGAGAGCTTTTCGGATTTAGCCGAGATAATCTTATCCAGTGTGGAGATAGCTGATTTGTCGTTGCCCTGAAGTTTTTCCAAGAGAGCCCTGGCGAACATGGCGAGCAGCGGCCGGTCCAGCTCCTGGTTCTCGCCGATCATGATTATTCTCTCCAAACTGTTGTTGACGTAGAATCCCTTGGGGAAATCAGCTATGATCCGGCTGTATCCTTCCTGTGCCTCTTCAAAGTTCCCCTGGAAAAACTGAATCTCGGTCAACTTGAAGTTTATCTCCTCCAATTTCGGCTCCACCTTGTGATCTCTCAAAGCCATTTTGAAATAAAACCGCGCGCTGTCCAGCTCTCCTTTGGCCATCTTGCAGTCGCCGCGTCTTACCAGAGCGGCGGGAAACGGATCGGATTTCTCGTAGGTTGAGACCACGGTCTGATAACGAGCAAACGCCTCGTCCGGCTTTTCGAACCGGAAGAGATTGATCTCCCCGATCCGGAAATGGCAAAGCCCAACCTCATTGGGGAAGGACTCAGGATACTTATCTATTATCTCCTGATAGGTGTCAGCAGCATCAGCGTACTTCTCCTGCCCCTCCTGCGCAGCGGCTGTAAAGAGCTTCGCCATGATGACAACATCATCATCCGGTTTCCTGGAGAGAAGATATTGGCTGGACTTTATCGCTTGATCATAATACCCCTGATTAAGGCACATGCGAACAAACGTGGTGATGAATCTTCCCCCGGCCTTGAAAAGCTTATCCACCTTTTTGTATGCCTCGAAAGAGCCGGTCAGGTTTCCGGTGTTGAAAAGCAGGTCTCCGTACAGCTTCTGAGAGAACCGATCCTTTGGATTCTTTCGAATCCTTTCGCTTAAAGCCGCCTCTATCTCTTCTAAGTTCTGTTTGGTTCGAATCAGCCGGTTGATCCGGTCCTCCACTAAGTCGAACTTGGTGGAGTCGTTCCCCAGAAAGAGAAAATATTCGTCTATCGCCTCCTTGTAATTGATCAGCGCCTCGTACAGTCCGGCTAAATCGTAAGCAAAGGCGGCAGGATCAGACAGCTTCATGCGCCCCTTCAGGTAGGTATTGATGGCTTGAGAGGTTTGCTGATTCCTCAGATAAACCCGCGCCACCTCCTTGTAGGCCGTCTCCGGCCTCTTGGCGGTCTTGATGGCCTGGTCAAAGTTGAACTTGGCCTCCTCTTCCCTTTCGGTCTTGAGATAGACGTTCCCTAACTGGACATAATACTTCCACTTGTTCTTCTCGGATACGCGCTCCAAGTCCTCTCTGATCAGCGCCTCTACCCTATCGTACTCCTTGGCCGAAAGATACGCATCTTTGAGAAGCTCGCGCAGTTCCTGCCGCTCGCCGTAGACGGTCTTCATCTGCTCGATCATGTTCACGGCCTCGCCCAACTTGCCCGCGCGGATAAGCTCTCTCACCAAGTCCACGTCCCGGCGGTACGGGTCCTTCTCCTTCTCCGGCTGCAGCGGAATGATAAACTGCTGCGGCAGTTTCTGCTGGGCAGAAGAAGAGACGAAGAAAGAGGAAAGCAGGATGAACGACAACGTAAGCGCAAGTAACCTTCTCATAAGCTAACTTAACCCTCCAGTTTTACTAGTATTATACGCGTCAGACCAGAAACAAATGGAGCTTCTTAGGTCTGTGGGGAGGGAACACGGCGTTTAGCGAAAGAACGGCTGGCCGCTATCTGGAAAGGTTGCTTCTTGACCCAAGGCAGCAAGTTGGTCCCAACCACCTCGTGCAGAACTTCGCCCTTGATGTCCAACTCGCGACAGATTCGCTCCCAGAGCGCCAATCGAGCGGAGAAGCTGCCCCTCTTGGAGAGATAGACTGCGGGATCAAGAAGCTCCGCCAGCCATAGGGGGGAAAGAAGCATGATCATTATGGCCGTACCCAGCAATGGCAGGAAATTCCTAGACCCCCACGGAGGTGGCGTGGCGCGAATGGAAACCCAGAAAAAGGCCAGCTGCCGCAACACAATATAGTTAAGCCTATTGCGTCCTGAGATGGTTTTCAGAAGGCGACGGGCTATAGAACGCTGCATAACAAGCGTATCCGCTGACTCCGTAGACGCTTCACTCATAACAGCCTTCGTAACCCGCGCACCAACCAACTCTGAGAGGAAGTGCACAGATTCTGGCGAACCGAGAACATCGGCCATAGCGGCACCGGTAACCCTCAGTACGGCGCGGGCCTTAGCGGAACGCTGGTTTTCTATCCGTTCCGCCAAAACAGACGCAAGTAGGTATTCCATGAAAGACTTGTGTCCGAAATGAAAGGTGCCTGGAGCTGTGGGGTCGTCCACCAGCAAACCGCAAGCACGGACATCTGTTTTCACGTGCTCAACACCATGCTCAGAGCCCTGCAAACGTAAACGCAGAGGCCTCGTGGTCTCACCAGAGATGGCAGTGGATTCAGACGACACCGAGTCAGGTATTGCCTCGATCAGGTGGTCTATGAGTTCGCTCAACTGATGGGCGCTGATCTGATTTGGGAGATGGTTAGCAGCCATATACGACGCAATCCCTTCCATAAAATACTGTCGTTCGGACGTAGTGAGCGCCATGAACTCAGGCGACTCAGCCTCCTTAGCTCCCTGGCGCCGGTAGCTATGCCGTACAAACACGTCCATCACTCTCGCTGAAGTGAGTTCTTCGACACTCTCGAACAATCGCTCCCTCTCCCACAAGACCGAGACGATCTGTAGGAGCGACGGCCTAGAAATAAGCTCGTAGAATCGAGTGTTCCTCGCCGCAAACCCTGCTATCTGGTTTCTTACACTTCGCTTATGAGCCCTCAGTGCCGCCGTGATCTGATCAGCACCAAATGGAGCAAGCCTGATTGCCTCGCAGTAGGGTCTGTTTCCAGCACGTTTGCGAATCCCTAATGCTGCTTTCATCTCCTCCTCATCCAAGAAGAAGTTGGGCCTGCCAGTTATCAGGATCTTGGCCTTCGGATAGCAAAATTGCCAAAGTGTTTTGAAGTGTTTCAAGCGCATTTCTGCGTCACCGACCAGAGCCATCTCGTCGAAGCCCTCGAAAATCAGGAGAAGCCGACCGGCGACAAGAAGCCGCATCAGCGCCTGAGGCTCCATTCTGTACTTCGCCGCCCAGGCACCGAGCAGCGCAAGCGGGGTAAGGTTTCGGGGACTAGTCCCTCTAAGCTCCACGAGGAGAGGGATGCGGTTCGAGCCAACCAGCCCACTACAGAAAAAACGATATGTAAACATAAGGGCGGCTGTACTCTTGCCTTGGCCGTACTCTCCCAGGAGGGCCAGTTGACGCCTACCTGGCTCCCGCACCCATTTCATCAGGTACTCCTCGATATCAGGTTTCGGTTCGGCGACGCTGGAGGCAAGCAACCGCGACGGCGCATAGACATCCTTGAGCGAAAGCTCGGAGTCCGGTAGACACTCTAACTCCACGCGCCTGATGACTTCATTGCGATAATCGGTGAAATTCACCAAGTTGTCCAGTAGTGTCGATTCCGTCTCGAAACGTATGCGCCTTCCGTTCGGCGGCGTGATTGCAGTTGCGGTATCATCCTTCGTAGCCACTATGAGCTCAGCTTGGGCTCCGGCTTCCCCTGGAGCAACCCGGTCGGCATAACTGAGGAAGGCGGTTAGCTGGGCTTGGCTGACGCTAGATTGTGTTGGGTACAGGATCACTGGGTCTCCCGTATCAAGGTTTGTGCCTACCCAACACCCTCCAATGTCGTGCCACCCAGATGCTGCATCGAAAGCGTACGAAGAGCTCGTCAACCTTACCAAGTCTCGTGCCTGATCTTTCCAAGCCAGCGACTCTGACACAGGCTCCAGTTGGTCGATGAACTGCGTGAGATGCTCTCCTACGTGAGGCTCAGGAGGCGGCCGCCCTTTGGCGATGCGACCTATCTCGCCCAGCCCCTCCGCCAGTAGTCCCGTGAATTCGCTACGCTGCTCTTTCCGGTGGTGCTCGACGCTCTTGAGGCCATCCCAATGCGCGTGCAGCACTAACATAGATCCAACAGCCACCAAGTAAAACAGCGCTAGGAAGGCTAAATCGATGAACCGCGGTTCTGGCAACGGCACTGCCTCCCCGAACACAACTTTAACCAACGCAGCTATCACATACCAGGGCGTGAAATCGAAGGCCACTGCAGCCCCGAAGGTGAAGGTCAGCGATGTTATTGCACTTAGGCTCACAAAGGCAAATCTCTCTCTTGTGTAACGCCGACGAGTGATCCAGATCGCTAAGGCATAGACTCCTGCGATCAAGAAGATCAGGACTACGATAGCCGAAACGATGATCAATGGTAACATTGTGTCGATAACCCGCTAGAAAAGTGACAGACCATGTCCTGCTGTATCCATGGGTGACGCTCACGCAGTACTGACTTCTCACCCCCGCAACTGGCTCTGTGCGTTAGCAGAAGTACACTTGCCAGCAGCAAACCTCATAGTCAATATACAAACCAGTTTAGTGATTTGTCAAGAGCTTTTCTCGCTTTGAGCCTGTAACTTCGCAGGCAACTCTCCTCGGTTCAAGTGGCTTCTCCCATACACCATGCGTGCTTAATAGGCATACTCCCGCACCGCCTCGAGCAGTGCTTCCTCCACAGCGTCTTCCCCCATCCAGTGGCCGGCACCCTCGGCAACATTCAACCGTAGGGACAGCCCTTGCCTCGGCACTGAGTCTCGGCACGAAGTGTGGCTGTCCACCCCCCACCCCGGACAGGGATAAACCCTGTCCCTACGCCAAGACCATGCTCCTCGTGCCCAGAGGGGCACCCGTCCAGGTGGATGTTATCCCAAACGAGCGGACGCCCGACGGGGGCGTATGTCCTCCCGTCTGGTGTCTCCGACATCCACAATAGGGGAAATAAGCGAGAAGGACGGAGACCCGTTACCCAGAGCGCAGAGTGTCCAACCTACCTCACCCCCTCGATCCCCCTCTCCATTTCATGGAGAGGGGGACAAAAGGGGGAGAGGTCTTTCTGCTCCCTTCCGGCTCACCACTTCTGCATGATCTCACCGAAGCACTGCAAACCGCTATATATTACGGCGCTGTAACCGTGGCCCGGCTGTGTCCAGGCGCCGGCGAGATACAGATTCTTAATCGGCGTCTCGTGACCCAGTCGGCTGGGACCGGAGTTGTCCAGGGTCTGATCGAATCCGTATATGGCGCCCCGATAATTGCCGGTGTAGCGCACATTCGTCAAAGGCGTGCCGATCTCCTTGACCTCGATTGCATCCCGGAGTCCGTGCAGAAGCGTTCCTTCCACCTGGTCAATCAGAATGTCCGCCATCCGCTCCTTTTCTTTCCCGTAGGCCTTCTTCTTGCCCTTGAAGTAGTCGGCCTCGTACTTCTTCCAGTAATCGTATCCCTGGAGCGCGATGATATTAACGGTGTTTTTTCCTTCCGGAGAGTAACCCTCGTAGAGGTTGTCATACAGCGTTAAGCCAAAACCACCCTCCACCTCTGCTTCAAGAGCGGCCTCGAATTCAGCCTCAGGATCATATTCAGTGGTGCAGAAGATTTCTGTATCCTTGATTCCGATTTCGCCAACTAAGTCCTTCTTCAATCCCAGGAACACCTGGAAGCTTGAGAGGCTGACGCTGAACTGATCCATCCTGGCCAGATACTCTTTCAAATGGTCGTCCTGTTGTATCATGCTGTGGAAGGTATCATGGGCATTGGCATTTGAGATTACCACCTTTCCGCTGTACTCTCCCCCACCGGTAGTTTTCACGCCGTAAGCGGCATGATCCTTTATCAATATCTCTTCCACCTTAGCGTTAAGCATAACCTTGCCGCCGCGTTCCTTGATGAACTTCACCAAGGCATTGCTCATCTTCTGGGATTTTCCCCTGGGATAATACCCGCCCTCCTGCAGGTATCCTATGGTGGGCATGGCATAGTAGTAGCTGGCCAGCTTCGACGGCGGAAGCCCATAGTATCCCCACAGCCCGGAGATGATGGCTTTGAGCTTAGGATTCTTGATGTGCTCATCCATCATCTGGCCCCAGGTCTTGCTGTAACATTTGAATAGATGGGGGAAGTCGACAGGGAAGCGGCTCATATCTACCTGGCCCCGGGCGCTTGATAATTTGCCTATATCTCCTGCCACCCCTTTCATGTCCTCGAAGAGCGCCTCGATGCCTTCCTTTTCGTCCGGGAAGTAGCCGACCAGCATCTTGATGTAACCGGGCAGGTCCTTCTGTGGCACCCGGAAGTCATGATCGGGATAGATTGCCCGGTAAAGATTTGGATGAGGCACAAACTCCACGTCTGTAATCTCAGGGAAGCCGGGTATCAGGTTGTGAATCCCTTCTCTCTCGCCCACCGTGGTCGAGTGCAGCGAGACGTCGAACTCGAAACCACCAGGTCGCTTGAAGGTGGTGGCATATCCGCCCGGCCGGTCGTGCTTCTCCAGAACCAGCGGCTTGAATCCCTGTCGGGCAAAGGCCGCAGCGCAGCTTAAGCCCCCCAGGCCTGAGCCGATGATTACCGCATCGAATTCATTTTCACCCATCTCGGCCATTCCGCCGGTGGGGAAGAGGCTCCAATCAAGCGCCATCACCGAGGCCCCGGCCAACAATGCTCTTATGAAATCTCTTCTTTCCATGCTCTCGTATAACATAACCCCTCCTCTATTTAAGAGAAACCGCTTCGATCAGATTCAGTCCCCTCTTCAAAACCTGATACCCGTTAAGCTCTTGAACGCTTACTAAATCTCCGTTTTCATCCAGGAATTCGATCTCCAGATCATAGGTCCCCGGCTCGATCTCAAAATCGCCCACGTATATTCTTCCCGGAAGCAGGCGTGAACAGCGAAGGTCGGCATTCTCGGAGACATCGGTGGCAACGTCAATCGCCGCTTTCTTTAGCCATCCTTCTACTCCTCCGGTGTCGGCCTTCTTCTTGGCCTTATGCGCTGCCAAACCCTTGGCCACAGCGCGGGCTACGGTACGAAGGTAGATGAGTGACTTCTTGGCCTGAAAAGTCTCCTCCGCCACTTTTGCTACGTCCTCCAGAAGCTGAAGTTCTCCCAGGAACTCGGAATTCGAAAAGACCCGTACACGAGTTATGCGTGAGGGCCGTGATACGATTTCCGGAATGGAGAATTTGAAGTAGTAATCCTCCGAAACCCGCATGGGCAAGTGGCCGTATTCCGAATCCTTTCTCCAGGGATCGGTATACAGAACCTGCACTAAGTCCAAATCCTTGTCGGTCCGGATGCGAAGGTTAAGCGCCTCCTTGACCGGAGAGAGACCGACTAAAGCAACCACGCTCAGCATCGATTTGTCCTCTGAGGAGTACTTGACGTCTGGGACATCGAAGTCATAGATGTGAGGTTGTTCCCTGAAGGCTGACCTGAGCAGGTCATAATCGATCCTGGCATCGTCCATCTTGCCGTCAGCAGCATAGACGTGCATGCTCAGATAGCGGGCGAAAGCATCGTTGTTGAACCGAACCTTCTTGGCGCTGTAATCTATTTCAACCTTCTCCTCATCATCCGACGAACCCTCCTGGAATCTGCGGGAGGCGTCGGCGTATTTTTGTTCCAGCAGGTTGAGTTTCTCATTGGCTCGTTTGACCTCCACGAAGGCGCCGTCGAAATCGTCTTGGGCCATGTAATTGAGCGCCATGATCAGGTTGGTATAAAGGATCTCATAGTCCTCTCCGGCGTATTCGAGGACGTTGTCATTCAAGAGAAGGGACGTCGCTGCCCGGGAGACGCTTTTGGTAAAAAGCTCGTCGGCAGCATCTTCGGCCTGAGTCAACCTGTGATTGCTGGTATCGAAAAGGGAGGCGTAGTGGTAGGCCAATCCGGCATCTATGTAGTATAGAAACCGGTCTTTCTTCTTGTATTTATTCTCTGCCTTGGCTGCTTCTATTCTCTGAGCGGCCGAATGGAAGTTGCCATCTTTCAGTTCGGCAGTGATCGGCTCGTAGAATGCTTTTTGGGTCGCTACCGAGCCGCAGCCGACAAAGAGAAATAGGAGAATAAGCAGCCCGACGGCTGCCTGTCCCCTGGTCACTGACGTCGAGCTTGACAATTCTACCACTTGGTCTTTTTCTTGGAGATCTCTTTCTTGATCTTCTTGGTGCCGATCCAGACCTTTTCCATGCTTTCGATGTTGATCATCTCCAGATCGGTCTGATAGAACACCACCCGGGTGCCTTCGATCTCGTCGGTTATCGACTTGATGCCGCCCAGAAGGACAAAGTCTGCACCGGTTTCGTTCCTGATGCGCTTCACGGTCTCAAGTGAGGCCCATTCCTGCTGATCTAACCGTTCGTCACGAATCTCGTCTCGTTGGTGTGTGGTGGCGACGAACCTCACATGACCCGAGTTTAACAACTCCCTTTCAAAATCAGTGGTGAACGTTTCGGTGTCGATGTGCTCGCTGCTGCGGTTGCGGATGGTACCTACGGTCACAATCGGCTTCTCGCCTGCCTGTGCCACCCAGTTGGTCAACCAGACGCGGGAAAGACAATCGGATACCATCTCCTCAGCCACCAACCGGGCATCGGTATCGTTCCATTTGCCGCTTAAGTCAGTCTGCGTCTCCGGGTCGATACGGTAGACCTTTCTGGACGAACCGCACGCCAGGGTCAGGCAGAGCGCCAGTAAAACCACGACTGCTGTTTTCATCCCCTCTCCTTTCTTGAAGAGTTAATAGATTCATCAACTCAACTATTTTACGCTGTGGTTGACTAAAGGTTGTCCGACAGTACATGGAAGAATTAAGAAATAGTCTTTCTCCTGTCAAGACCTTTTTGCGCCTGGGAGGGCTAATCTAAGTCACATCGAATGTTCTACAGTCCACCAGATAGGGGGAGTTGAACTCGGTCATCTCGCCGGCTTTCTTGCCGGGAGCGGGGAGCAGTCTTGCGGAGAGTGGTTTGTCAAGCGTAATGGCCAATCTCGCCATGTCGAGTAATATCGCCTCGATCTTCTCCACCGCTATATCGCCAGGCACGGGAACGACATCCAGGCCGCAGCCGCAGACTGCCGAATAGAGCAATAAGTCTGTTAGCTTAAAGGTTCCCTCACTTGCTCTCTGGGCCAGTCCAAAATCTTCACACACCGGAAGCATCAGGCCGGAATAGCCGCACGTTTTCACGGAAAGGCTCTTCAAAACGCCGGTGATCATGGCAGAGATGGCCAGTGTGCCGGGTTGTCCGAATTTGCCGATCCCTAACTTTTCATAGGCGAATGCAAGGCTTTCATCTTTTTCCAATGTAGGGGCCAGAGAGGCATCAATCCCCCGGAACCGGATGCTGAATTCTATCGAGACCTGCTGTGCGACATCCTGAACTTTTCTCAACTCCTCTTCGACTATTGATCTCAGATTTTGCTCTGCCTCCAGTAGATTCTTCGAGTTTGAAAAAGCTCTCATGGCCAGGTCGCTGTTTTCCAGGCCGATGGAAAACGAGTTTTCGCCCTCGTGGTATGCCGCCGGAAAGAAGGGTATCCCCGGTTTGCAGTTGCACCAGGCGCAGAATCGAAAGTTGCCCTCCCCGTTTTCGGTCACCTCGGAAATGCGCTTGATGACCTCTGCCGACGCTCTCAGGTTCTCAGAATCGATTCCACTTTTTAAATCACCGATTTTGCCAGAGCAGGAAATGAGTGATGTGCTCCTGATAATCTCCGGCAAGATTTCAATCGCCTCCGGGGTACCGGCATAGCCG
The DNA here is from genome assembly GCA_965369445.1 of uncultured bacterium. Lineage (GTDB taxonomy): Bacteria > Zixibacteria > MSB-5A5 > MSB-5A5 > SM1-73 > SM23-73-3. Next base: position 10,907 of record CBDUQU010000104.1, read on the forward strand.
ATATTGAAAAAACTAACCTCCAGACCGCGGCAGATCTCTTCGACTTTTCGAATCAGGCCCAGAAGTTCCGCGCTGGTTGCAGCCTGTAGATATTCCTGCCATGAGTTTGTGGCTATTCTGGTGGTCTGGACCTCGTACCCGTTTTCTTCAAAAAACGTCTTTGCCTTCTGGTTGAACTCTGCCAGAGGCTTGATCTTGTCAAAGTCCTTTGGGGATTTGAAAGTAACGCCGGTGGTGATGGCTCTGATTTTCATAACAATCGACAAAAAGAGAAAAGTGGCATTCTTGCCAGGCTTTCGTCTACGGTTTTCTATATGTAATAGAATCGAGATTATAAGTCAAGCAGGAAAGCTCGTTACGAGCCGGGCCATTGTGTCAAGCTAATTGTGTAAATTCGTAATTGGGCATATCCTGGGGTTG
>CBDUQU010000105.1:0-11276 GCA_965369445.1 uncultured bacterium
TTGCAGATGCTCATTTGGGAATCAAGTCATGCCCACTGTGGAAATAATCCTGCTGGCTGGTCTCATCGTTCTGATGGGCCATTTCATAAAAGGATTCTCCGGCTTTGCCAGCGCTCTCTTTGCGATACCACTTCTGGCGCTGTTTTTGGATATCAAATTCGTAGTGCCGGTGTTCTTACTGTTTGACTTCATTGCCGGAGTGATTCTCACCGTACAGAACCGGAGATTCATAGCCTGGAGATCAGCTCTTCTGCTTTTTTCAGGCCTGGCCATCGGGACGGCAGTGGGGACCTATTTCTTGGTCTCCTTCGGAAATGAGGAGTTGAAAAGAGTCTTTGGAATAGTGATCACCCTATTCGCGCTGAAGATGCTGATCTGGGATAATGAGAATATCAGAAAAGAGATCAGCAAGGTGTGGGCGCCCCTCTCTGGATTCGTCGGAGGCTGCACCGGTGGAATGTTCGGCCTGAACGGTCCACCTCTGGTACTCTATCTCACACACAGGCTCAGAGACAAACAGATCTTCAGGGCCACGCTTTACGGCATTTTCTTCGTGGATGCCTGCTATCGGCTCATCCTGTATTCGGCCAACAGACTGATCACTGTGGAGGTTGTCAAGTTTGCACTTTGTTTAACACCGTTTCTGCTCATTGGTCTTCTTCTGGGATCCAAATTGCACGCGAAGATAAATGAAAATGTCTTCAGGAGAGTTATCGCTTCGATTCTGATAGCGACTGGAGTTTTACTGGTCATATAGCAGAAGCTGGTGAAGGGCCGACATCGGTGTTCACTCTGAAGAGACGGCGACGTCGTTCCTGCGCGAAAAGCTTTTCCAAAGCATCGCAGGCGTGATCGTATGCAAATCTCAAAAGCCGGGGAGATTCGCTGAGGTTCGGATTCTTTAGTAGGGTCCGAATCTTAGCTTCTGGAAAAAGCAGCACGCTCAGCAAATCGGAATGCGCCTGGCAGGGCAGCGGAGTCCTGTTCTCACTCACGCTGTTGCATCCTGCAAGGAAATGAGCAGTCTGCGTTGAAAATTGGTGTTCAAAAATAGGGCAAAGGGAAGATGCACAAATCTAATCCCGTGAAAAACATACTGTTATGGACAGGGAAAATAAGGACAAAGCAATGGTACGTCTTTTGCAGTGCTTCCTTTGGGCGGAAACCATGTGAAGGGAACAGAGGTTCAGAGAGGGGGTGAGCGGACATGCTCAGCAGCTTTCACAGAGACTCAAGGGGTTTTACCCTAATCGAGTTGATGATCGTGGTGGTCATCATCGGAATCTTGGCGGCATTGGCAATTCCTCGTTTCATGAGAGCCACCACCAAAGCCAAACAGTCCGAGGCCAAGCAGATCCTGAAGCAGATCTATACCATGCAGAGGGCTTATCGACAGATGTATGACACCTATGCCTGCAATGGTAAGACCATGTGCTCGGCTTGACCGAACACCTTTCTCGTACTCGGGGTGGAGTACATGCCAAGCGCCAGATATACTTATCGCATAACCGCCAATGCGACAACGTTCACTGCCACTGCCACCAGCGACCTGGACGACGACGCTGCCAAGGACACGTGGCAGATAGATCAGGATGGCAAGCTTGTCTGTACCTCCGATGACGCGACCAGCTAAGTTTAGCTGGAAAATGCAGATTCAAAGAATAGGGATTTGAGAGAATTCCCATTCTTCTGTTGGCAGAATATTTATGTGGCTTGTTGGTAACGGACATCATGTGTGTCACAGTGCGCCTCAATGTAGCGCGAAAGTTGCTCGTTGCCGGCAAGTCTTCATTTGATCTCAAGTCAGGACGAGCCCGCAGCGGACAGGGGAGAGGTTTTCAAACTGCTGGGCGGCGTGACGTGAAATATCCGTAAATAGGGAGCTTTGAATGTTCTGAGAAAAACCTTGAGTTTCATCGAATAATCTCGTAGATATTGGATAGAGACACGGTTGACAATATAATTGTGTTGTGTCAGCCTCCCATTTCAACAAGACTGCCGGAAGAGACAGATGGGTTTACTGAACAAGCTATTTCATCGCCATCCGCCGAAGTCAGCCATGACTCTTGGGCGTAACAGCCCTTGCTGGTGCGGCAGCGGCAAGAAATACAAAAAATGCCATTACGAATCTGATCAGAAGTACTTTTCCAGTATTGTAGCCAAAACTTGCAAAACTCCCTCCTGAAGCAGATAAATGAGGTGAGTTTCACCTCTCACGAGACTTCTGCTTTGTAATCCTTTTCAGTTTCCTTTTTTGCATCTGCGGCGAAATCTGTTCAAAAGGTTAAAGTTTGCAGCTTATCTAGCCCAAAGATTTTCCGGCCGCACTACATACCAATTTTCAAATAACATTCCAGATATAAAGGATCGAATATATCCGAATTTGTTGATTTCTGAGGATATTTCTGGGATGTAATTGAGTTTTTCCTTGACAAGGGCATCAGCTTGTTTTAAATTCCGAAAACTTTTTTGTTCAACGACGCAATTACATATTGCGTTGCAGGATGCGATAGCATATTAACCTTGCGGTTTTCTTGGTGGCCGATTAAGAGAATGACTAAAAGTCGAGATGCAGGTATTCCGAAACCCTTACACATCAACAAAGGAGGTGTATGCTTAAATTTCTTAAGCGTTTCACGGTGAAAGGCTCAGCTGGCGCTGCCCTGGTTTGCGCTTTGGGTCTTTTCTTTCTTTTATCAGCATATGTGTTCGGGGGATCTCCTCCTGACGCAGTGGAGGTCGGCGATGAAGTCTGTTCCGCATGTCATGATGAGGTCAACCAGCAGTTTCAAGAAAACATCCATGCCAGACTGGCGGTAGGAGATGAAAACACCTGTGAGGCATGTCACGGTCCCGGTTCAAAGCACGCAGAGGACGGGGAGCCGGCATCGATCTATAATGCTCCGAAGGACTTCACCTCCACCGGAAAAAACATGTGCGCCGGCTGTCACAGGGGCGTAGCGTACAGCTCCTGGGATGGGCTGACCCACTTCGAGGCAGTAGAGGGATGCAGTGACTGTCACAAGATTCATACCGGGGAAAAGCATCTTCTGGCAAAACAGGAACCGCAACTCTGTTTTGACTGTCATACCCTGAAAAGGTCCCAGGCTCGTATGCCATCCCATCATCCGATCACTGAGGGGTTGATCAGTTGTCTGGACTGCCACTCGGTTCATTCCGGAGACGTTAAGTATACGGTTGGAGATGAGAGCCGCGAGCTCTGCCTATCCTGTCATACTTCTCTGCAGGGTCCGTTTATCTTCGAGCATGAGCCGGTCAACGAAGACTGTGGCATCTGTCATGATCCGCACGGAACCATTGCCGACAAATTACTCATCCAGAACGAACCGTTCCTCTGTTTATCCTGCCATCCTATGCATTTTCATGTTACCCTGATTGGATTTGAGGGTAAATTTGAGGCTGACCTGCATAAAGAACGGACGGGCATCTCCACCCGTGATGGTCTGAAACAGGCGATGTTAACCAAATGTACCCAATGTCATTCGGAGGTTCACGGAAGTGATCTTCCCTCTCAGTCGATTTCGGGTGCCGGAGGAGCGCTAACCAGATAAGATGAGGTGAAGAAGATGAAAAGACCATTTCTAAAATCTCTTGTCGTGCTGACGGCCGTTTTGATCTTGCCTTGTCTTTCATCCCCGGTTCTTTCGCAGGAAGAGCCGACATACTCCGTTTGGAGTCTTTGGTTAGGAGGCCATTACACCGGCTATGAAGACTTCTATAAGAAGGTAGCGGAGTTTGATCGAGGCGAAGAGGAAGCGATGCCGGAGGTCTCATTAAGCTACTCAGGATATAAGGGAGATCAAAGTTGGGATTTCTTCGGGCATTATTACGACCCCAAAAGGGCCTCTCTGGATTTAAGCGGAAGATCAAAGGACATCTTTTCGGGGAAGGTCTCCTACCGCTCCTCTTACCGTCAACGAGCAACCGACCTTCTTGAGAACCTGATGGCTCGCGAGGCAGTAGATCAGGAAAACACGCCCGGCGGGAAAATGTACACCTACGAACATGAGAACCCCGATGCCGATTTCGGCTATACCCGGCATGAGTTAAAAACTGATTTCCAGGTGAAGGTTCCCGGCTCTGCCAACCTGATACTCAAAGCCTTTCACCGTTCCATCGTGGAGAAAGGGAACGATCAAAAGATAGTCTCCATGCACTGCTCATCCTGCCATATGGTTTCCAAGTCTGCAGATGTGGATCGCCGAACCCACACCATGTCTGCGGGGGCGGAGGCTACCGCAGGCCCTGTTCTTCTTTCCTACCTGGGGAGTTACCGGACCTTCAAATCGGAAGCATCAGCTCCGGTGGCTTTTTATGATACTGCCCAGCACCCGGTGAACGGCACTCTGATCGAAGAGTTTGGCTCCCGGACGGTCTTTGACGGTGAGGAGGTGGCATTTGGTGAAGTGCCGGAGACCGAGAAGATGGCACATACGCTGAAGGTCAAGGCCGACATGGGGAAAAAAGGTAATATCCTGGGAAGCTTCAGCAACTCCCAGGCTAAGAACAAATCGGCCAGCCTCGAGGTCAATAGCAATAGCGGCAGCTTGAAATACGCCGTGAGTCCCACGCCCAAGACCAAAATCATCGCCTTAGCCTCGCTTGCCATGATAGAGAGTGATAAGGCACAAATAGACCTGCCCCTGTGGCGTGATGGAATGGGCGAAGGGAGTGGCCAGGATTTCTCCTGGACTCGTTATTCCAGCCTGACCCGCACTGTGGCCAAAGGCTCTGCGAAGCTCATCTATCAACCAGATCGAAAATACAGAGTCTTTGTTTCCGCAGGATACGAAGGCACGGAGAGGGACGACTATCCCTATCTCGGGGCCAAGGAAAAGACAACCAAGCTCAAAGCATCGGTAGGCGGAAAATACCGGCCGAATTCCAAGTTCCGGGGACGAATCAAATACTCCTTCGAGAATATCGATGAGCCTTTTTCTCCATATGAGCAGATGTTTGAGAGAGCTGGAACGGATGTTCTGGAGAAACTTGAGGACAACAAGTGGTATTATTATTTCCAGCGGGACGATCTGCGCTATGGAAGTGTGACCAATCGGCCAAACAACCTGCACGGTGTGGAACTGAACTTGAATTTCAAGCCGAACCGTAAGGCCAGTCTCTCGGTAGGTCTAAAGGCGAGCTTGGGAACAAACAATGACACCGACAGCCTGGATTTCGAGCGCACCCAATTACAGCCTCAGGTTTCGGCAAACTTCGCCCCCACTCCGATGTGGAATCTCTTCGGCAATCTGACATACTTGTATGATAAGTCAAGCGGTCTGGCGGCGGTAGCCATGATGGATGGGTGAGGGGGTCATCTTAGCACCACAGGTAGTGGTGATCCCAAGCATTACGGTTCTTTCTTCGCCCAGACCGAGTACCAAAACGAAGCGATTTTGTTCTCCGGAAGCGTTCTGTTTTTGGCCAGCGACAGGTTGAACCTTAACCTTAGCGGGAACTACATAGACAGTAAGGGCACTCTGAAGATGGGCGAAATGCCCCAGGTTCCCCAAGAGGTCACAGACAATATTGCCGCAGCGGATTACGATTTCAGCTCGATTAACCAGTATTCTGATTTAGCCTATGCCCAGTTCGATGTCTCGGTAGGAGCAGAGTACACGCTTTCTCCAAGGGTGTCGCTCACCGCAGACGTAACCTATATCGACCTGACCGATGACCAAGGGTATGTTTATGGCATGGAGTCGGGTTCATTTTATGTTGTCCGAAGCGGAGTAAAGATAGGCTTCTGAAGCTGCAGTTAATTGCTGACTTGAGCCGAACGGTTTTTACAGGCCGTTCGGCTCTTTTTTTGTTTCTTTTTTGAGGAACAGGGACATATAGTACAATTGATTAGCCGCAGGGGGGATTCCCCAGGCTGACAGTTCGGAAGAAAAACGATTGCTGTCAGGCAGTCGAAAAAATCATGCAAAGAAGCCCCAGATTTTTCTTGACAAACTGCCAGGGGAAACATAAATTAAGACAAATTGTGTATGGTTTGTGTGCTGTTGTGCTAAAAATGTGGTAAGGTTAGAGGGTTTTGAACTCATGAGCGGCCCAAGGGAGAGTAAATTATATTTCGATCTTTGTCAACAGATAGCTGACGCCAGGATGGTCTTCAAAACCAGGCACCAGGATCAGATTGAGATTCCAGATCAGGAGATACAAAGGCGGGCAGAGAAGAAAGAGCCTCTTCTTGACGTCCAGCGGCTAACAGCAGAACGGGAGCTCTTGGGCGAATTCCTCAACGATTTGCTTTCTGTGCTAAAGGACAACGAATTCTTCAGCCGTGAGGAAGTGGACCAGCTTGTCGCCAGCAAGGAGAAGATGGATCCGGTAGAGCTGATCCGGCCGGTGATTAACGGGGACTTGCCGAGCTTCAAGGCTTATGCTGCTCAATTAGGGATCGAGACAGATTTAGTGTCGTTTGTCGGTCTGAACTTGAGCCAGACTGTGGCTGAGCTTTACGCTGACAAGGTCAAGCAGAAAGTGGATCAGGAGAGTTGGTATAAGGGCAGTTGCCCGGTCTGCGGAAGTTATCCGGCTATCGAAAAGCTGAGAAGAGATGATGGCAAAAGAATACTTCGGTGTGGCCTGTGCGGAACGGAATGGCACTTCAAACGGATCATGTGTCCCTTCTGCAGCAACGAGAATCACAATAGTCTGAGATTCTTTGTTGTGGAGGAGAAGACCCCCACCGAAAAATCCGCCTTCCGGGTGGATGTGTGCGACAAGTGCAAGATATACATCAAAACCCTTGATGAGAGAAAGCTCCCCGAGTCCGAGAAACCTGATCTGTACCTGGAAAATCTGAATACCATATATTTGGATATTCTGGCTCAGAAGGACGGCTACGAGAGTCCGACGTACTGGATGCTGGCGCCAGCCGAGGGTTTAATCGTTTAACTGCTCATGTGAAAGAATTCACTAAGTGTTAACTTTCTAAACAAAGATTTGGAGGGAGGTGACAGTTTATGAAAGGGACAAGATTAGCGATTATCTTCGTGGTGATTCTGCTGCTGATATTTGTCTGGGCATTCGCGCAAACCTCGCAAAAGGGAACTCCGAAAAAGGAGGAACCAACCCCTTTTCAGGCCAGATGTTCGATTTGCCATTCCCTGGAGGACGTTAGGGCTGGCATGGAGAAGATGATGATCCAGATGCATGAAAAGGCGGGGATAAAGATCGACGAGGAGTCCTTGAAGGAGATTGAGAAGACCTTCACCCTGCTGCCCATGGAGGAGCCGCACAAGGGACTCTTCCAGGAGAAGTGCGGCAAATGCCATTCCCTGGCCGTGGTGGTCAAGGCTCATCAGACCACCGACGAGAAAGGAATGAGAGAGATCATCGAAGAGATGACGGCAAAGGAAAAGTCCGGGATCTCGAAGGAGGAGGCAGAAAAGATCCACGAGTCGATGATGATTCTAAACGAGATTTACGAACCGGACGTGGAATTGATGAAGAAAGAGCAAAAATAACATAGAAAACAGTTGAGGAGGTGAAGCAAACATATGAAAATCTCAAGAAGAGGTTTTCTGAAAATTTCTGGGGGAGTGGCGACGGGAGCGACGTTAGGTACCTTTGGGGTTCACCTTAAAACGTCACAGGCACACGCTCAAACGCTGAGGACCAAGTATGCCAGGGAGAGCACCACCATCTGCCCGTATTGCGGGGTGGGATGCAGTGAGATCGTGTCGGTGAGCAATGGCAAGGTGATCAATATCGAAGGCGATCCGGACCATCCCATCAATCAAGGTTCGCTTTGCAGTAAGGGAGAGGCTCTGATTCAGGTGGCAAACAACGAAAGAAGGATGACCAAGGTTCTCTACAGAGCACCTTACAGCGATAAGTGGGAGGAGAAGAGCTGGGATTGGGCCCTGCCGGAGATCGCCAAAAGAATAAAGAAGACCAGGGACGAGGGCTGGATGGCGAAGGATGACAAGGGACGGGTGGTCAATCGCGCCGAAACACTGGCTGGATTGGGCGGAGCCGCTCTGGACAACGAGGAGTGCTATCTTTGGTCCAAGTTGGCCCGAGCCCTGGGCATAGTCTATTTAGAACACCAGGCGCGTATATGACACTCTGCCACAGTCGCCAGTTTGGCGGAAACTTACGGCAGAGGGGCTATGACCAATCACTGGATCGATATCAAGAATGCTGACTGCATTATGATCATCGGTTCCAACGCAGCAGAAAACCATCCCATATCCTTCAGGTGGGTCAGCAAGGCCATGGAGAACGGCGCCAAGCTCATCAGCGTCGATCCCCGATTCACCCGCACTTCAGCCAGAGCCGACATTTACGCACCCATAAGGTCGGGAAGCGATATCGCCTTCGTCAATGGGCTGATGCACTACATCACAGAGAATAATCTCTACAACAGGGATTATCTGGTTGATCATACTAACGCTAGCTTCCTGATAGATGAAGGTTTTGGATTTTCGGATGGGCTTTTCACCGGCTATGATGAGGCCGAAAGGAAATACGGAAAGGAGACCTGGAGATATCAACTGGATGGGGACGGAAACCCCAAGAAGGACCCAACTCTTCAAGATCCCCGTTGTGTGTTCCAACTTCTGAAGAAGCACCTGGCACGCTACACTCTGGAGAAGGTCTCCAGTATCACCGGATGTCCTGTAAGTTTGATTGTGGAGGTGGCCAAGACCTACGGAGCAAGTGGAGCCAAGGATAAGTCTGCAACCATCATGTACGCCATGGGTACCACCCAGCACACCGTGGGAACGCAGAACGTGCGCAGCTATGCCATGCTTCAACTCTTGTTGGGAAACGTTGGGGTAGCCGGAGGTGGAATCAATGCGCTGAGAGGGGAGTCCAATGTGCAGGGTTCCACCGACCATGCCCTCCTGTTCCACATTCTTCCCGGTTATCTCAAAACTCCGAGAGTGGAGAACCAGACTCTGGACGCCTACTTGGAAAAGTGGACGCCCAAGTCGAATGATCCCAAAAGCGCTAACTGGTGGCAGCACACGCCCAAGTACATGGTCAGCCTGCTTAAAGCCTTCTGGGGAGACAAGGCGCAGAAGGATAACGAATTTGCCTATCAATACCTCCCCAAGGTGAGCGCCAATTATTCCCACATCTCCATGTTCGAGGCCATGTACGATGGAGGAATAAAGGGTCTCATCTGTATGGGCCAAAACCCGGCGGTGGCCGGCCCCAACGTCCTGAAGGAGCGGAAGGCTCTTCAGAAGCTGGATTGGCTGGTCGCGGTGGATGTGTGGGAGACGGAAACCGGAGCCTTCTGGACTGACCCAGACGTGGATCCGAAGAAAATAGGAACCGAGGTCTTCATGCTGCCTGCGGCTGCTTCCATGGAGAAGGAGGGAAGCATCACCAACAGCGGTCGCTGGATGCAATGGAGATATCAGGCTGTTCATCCCCCGGGAGACGCCAAATCCGATCTCTGGATTCTGGATCAGTTCTGCAAGGAGCTGAAGAAGCTGTACCAGGCCGATCCCGGCCCGTTCCCGGGTCCCGTAGTTGACCTCGACTGGAACTACGGTCCCGGAAGAGAAGAGCCGGATGTGCATCTGGTGGCCAAGGAGATCAATGGTTACGATCTCACCACTGGTAAGCTGGCACCGTCCTTCGGAAAACTGAAAGACGACGGCACCACCTCTTCAGGTAACTGGCTCTACTGTGCCAGCTACACTGAAGCGGGTAATATGGCTGCCCGAAGAGATCCCACGGATGCCCCCAATAAGATCGGTCTATATCCCAAATGGTCCTGGTGCTGGCCGGTTAACAGGAGGATAATCTACAACCGGGCTTCCTGTGATCTGGAAGGCAAACCGTATGCTCCCCACAAATGGGTGGTCAAGTGGACCGGTCCCGACACCAAGTGGACCGGAGACGTTCCCGACGGTGGTTGGGCTCCGGGCACGAAGTACTCCTTCATCATGAAGCCGGAGGGCCACGCCCGCCTGTTCGGCTTCGGCTTAGCGGATGGTCCCTTCCCCGAGCACTACGAGCCTCTTGAAGCGCCGGTGAACAATGCCATGAGCTCTCAGCAGACCAACCCGGTCATCAAGATCTGGGCTGGTGAGATGAACGAAATAGGTTCCGTGGATAAGTATCCCATTATCTGCACAACCTATAGGGTTACTGAACACTGGCAGGCGGGTCAGATGACCAGAAACAGCGCCTGGTTGGTGGAACTCATGCCCGACATGTTCGTGGAGATGAGCAAGTCTCTGGCTGGCGCCAAGGGAATCAAGAATGGAGACAAAGTGAAGGTAACCACTGCGCGGGGTAGTATTACTGCATACGCTGTGGTCACCAGCCGATTCAAGCCGTTTAAGTTGAATGGAGGTTCCTTTGAACAGATTGGGCTACCATGGCATTACGGCTATAAGGGTCTGGCGACAGGGCACAGTGCTAATTCACTGACCCCCCACGTGGGAGATGGCAATACAATGATTCCAGAATACAAGGCGTTCCTCTGCGACGTCGAAAAGGAGGTGGGTTAATATGGCAGAAAAAGCGATGCTTCTGGATATGGAGAAATGCATAGCCTGCCGCGCGTGTCAGGTGGCTTGCAAACAGTGGAACGAGCTTCCGGCCGAAAAAACCACCTTCTTTGCTGCAGCGGGCGGCTATCAGAATCCAATCGGGCTGTCTCCAAAGACTTACACCTTGGTGAAGTTCTACGAGGTCGAGGAGCAGGAGAAACTGAAGTGGCTTTTCCGGGTGCACCGTTGCATGCAGTGCGTTGATCCGGCCTGCGTAAAGGCCTGCCCGGTAAACCCCAAGGCTATGACCCGCGACGAGAAGACCGGAGCGATATATGTGAATCGGGAACTCTGCATAGGCTGCGGAGCTTGTCGGGAATATTGTCCGTTCATCATCCCGGTGATTGACACCGATGCCGGGAAATCCACCAAATGCACCTTCTGCTTCGACCGCCTAGCTGAGGGAATCGAGCCGGCCTGCGCCAAAGCCTGTCCCACCGACTGCCTGGTTTTAGGCGAGCGGGATCAGATTCTGGAGATGGCTCATAAGGCCAAGAGCAGGTTGGAGAAGAAGGGAAGAAATCCGGTGATTTACGGAGAGAAGGAGCTCGGAACCGGAACCAAAAAGATCTACGTGCTTCCCGAGCCGCTGGACTACTATCCCGACATGGTCAAGAGCCCGAAGGTTTCTGAGGATCTGGGTTTCTTCCACCAGATGCTGAAACCTTTTGGTGCTCTGGCCCTCACCGCTTCCGTGGTGGGAATGGTGCTGGGCAGGATGAAGGA
>CBDUQU010000106.1:0-11067 GCA_965369445.1 uncultured bacterium
TTGCCACGGCCAAGTCCAGATCATTGTCATTATCCAGGTCCGCACAGAAAACAGAATAAGGACCATCTCCTGCCCCGTAGTTGACCGCGGTCTGAAAAGTCCCATCCCCGTTGTTCTTTAAGATGGAGACATTGTCGCTACCAGCGTTTGCCACGGCCAAGTCCAGATCATTGTCATTATCCAGGTCCGCACAGAAAACAGACTTAGGATAATCTCCTGCCTCATAGTCCACCTTAGTCTGATAAGTCCCATCCCCGTTGTTCTTTAAGATGGAGACATTGTCGCTGCCGCTATTTGCCACGGCCAAGTCCAGATCATTGTGATTATCCAGGTCCGCACAGAAAACAGAATAAGGATAATCTCCTGTCCCGCAGCTATCTGCAAGAGCAAACCATTGTGCCATAGTGTAACTTGAATAGATGTTCCAGTTCTCTTCCTGGTCGCCGGCAAAGGCTGAGCCGTAGTGGTTGTTGCCGTCATAGAAAGCTGCCGGTTGGATCTGATTTCCTACATCCGAACTCACCGGCTCAGGAGTGGACCATCCACCGTCATAGGTGCTCTGATAGATGTTCCAGTCGCCGTCCCGGTTGGTCTGCCAGGTAACCACCATGTGGTCCCCGCCGTCGTAGGCCACGCTGGGATAGAGGTCGTCGCCCGGATCCGTGGTCACCGGCACGGCGGGTGACCAGGCTGCGCCGGACCAGTACTTGCAGTAGATATCCAGGTTTCCGTTTCTGTTGGAGCGCCAGAGCACCCACACCTTGCCCGAAGCATCGGAGGTAACTGAGGGCTGAAGATCATAGCCCGGATCATCGGTCACTCGCTTCTCGGGCGACCAGGCTGAGCCGGTGTAGTATTTGCCATAGATATCCCAGTTGCCGTTCTTCTTGGCATACCAGAAGACCCAGGGCTTGCCGTATTTGTCCACCGTTATCACCGGATCGCGTTCCTCGTCTAGTAAGGAAGAGACATAGTCAGGAGATGACCAGGATGAGCCATTGAAGTAGCTGTACATGATATCGGAGTCGGGTTTCCTCTCGGTGCGCCAGACTACCCATACGTTGCCCGAACTGTCCAGGGCCGCCTTCGGCTCAACATCGTACTGATCGGCTGTGGTTATTCTGATCGGGCTGGACCAAGATGAGCCGTTGTGATAGACAGCGTAGATGTCCCAACCATCTATGCCGTATTCCACGTCCCGGTAACTCTGCCAGAAGATCCAGACATTCCCTGAATTGTCGGTGACCATGGAGGGGTGGAAATCCCAGGGCACGGAAAAGGCAGGTTCTTCAGGTTCAGACCAGGAGCTGCCGTCATAGTAACTGGTCCAGATATTTGCCCGCACGTCTCTTCCTGCATTCCAGGCCACCCAGATATCGCCATCCTGATCCACGCAGGCGGAGGGGTTGCCATCGGTATAGGGTGAAATGTCGACCGGAGAAGTATCCCACTCTGAAGTGCCCTTCGTTATCCTATTGGCTGAGAATCCTCCAAGACTGAGAGGATTCCCGTGTCCATGCGGCCTAAGGGTGGGGTCGCCGAACAGGTTGCAGCCCAGCCAGAAATCCCAGTACCACCACATCCAGTCGAGGAAGGCTTCACCGAGATTATTCCCTGTGGCCAGCGCCTCATACAGCTCCTCGAAGCTGTTGCCGTACATGATTTTGGTTTCCCCTATGGCCACCAGGCCGTAATCGCTCCCGAAGATATAGGATTGCCCCAGGTTGTTGGTCTCGGTGTACTTGGCGTTAGAGCAAGCTTCCAGGATGATAAAGTGAGCCTGGGGGTTGACATGAGGCATCTCATAGCTGAAGACGCTTCCACCTCCGTAGGCCTCATGGTCCAAGAAAAAGGTGCTTCCCCAGGGGGATGAGTGAGACAGAAGGTGTACCCACTCATATCCCTGCCGCAGCATGTACTTGTAGTCCAAAGCCGTGGTGACGTCCTCGTCGATCACTATGGTCACATCCCCATAGACCTCGTCGAGGTGCGGGATGTACCAGGGGATCTCCATGTATCCTAAGGCCCTGTCAGGAAGGGCCAGGCTCCCGGTTCGGTAGGCATGGTTCTTGGCGAAATACTGGTTGAGCAAGGTCACCTCATCCCCGAAGATGCAGAAAGAGGGGGTGATTCTTCCGGCCCAGATCTCCGGCTGCATGGAACCCGAAAAGTTGTCATAGAAGCCGTCCGCATCGCCATCGCCCCAGGTTCCGTCCAGATCCATGTAGAAGTAATCGGTGGGGAAGTGTGACGTGTAGTTATGAGTCATGGCAAAAAGCTTCACCCAGGCGGCGGGGACCTCACCTATTAGAATCACTCCCACCAGTCCAGAGGCGTATTCTGACTGCAGAGTGGCCCGGATGTCTTCCGCAGTCTCAGTGACCACCTGGGTTACTGTAACCGTGTAGCCCTCCGTCTGAAGATCGGTAACGAACTGGTCGAAGTTGGTCTGGATAGCGGGATAGACGTAGGAGTCAACAAACACGTGCACCAGTCCCGGATCTTTTATACCTCGCAAGGCCTTGAAGTCGGGCCGGGGTTCCACCCCTCTCAAGACGGCAATCTCTTTGAATATCCCCGGTGGGACCTTCAACGGATCCTTACACTCTGCAATTATTCTTTGTAACTCCACAATTTTCAGAGAATCTTGTGAACTTGCTTCAACGGTGGCCCACCCTACAAGAAAGAGAATTGCGAAAATAACTATCTTTTTATACATCTAACCACCTCCGTCCTTAAAAAGGCTTAAGGGAAAACTAATGCGTACAATTTGAAGCATAAAAACAACCCAGGATCTTCGCGCAATCTCACCATAAGATAACTCAGACCTGGCAAAGAGCAAGCCAAATCTTCTCACAATCGGCCACAATCATTCTCTCTGTTGGCAACGGCTGACTTATCTCTGACCAGACAAAATGAGCTGTTTGCATTGCAGACACGGCAGCTCGGGCAAACCGAAGTAGTGAATTCGTCCAAACTCCTATACGTTTTCGGCGTATACAGGTTTCATTCGAGTTCGAGCGAACCGGGGCGGAGGTTTTTTTTGTCTTGACAATTTTAGGCGTTTTGGTTAATATTGACCGCAATGAAAATAGAGTTGAACAGAACGTCGGGAGATTTCAGCCAGAAGCTCAAGTTGGAGGAGAGCCCTGAGGCCTTAGAGCTTAAGGCAGAGGGTGCGGCATTTGAGAAACCGGTCCGGGTAGAGCTTCTTGTCTCCAAGAACCAGGATCAACTGATCTGCCAGGGCAAGGTTACTGCCACCGCGAAGCTGGAGTGCTCCCGCTGTCTCGCTGACTATGATCAAGCCATGACTTCTGGTCTCAACTTTGTGGTAGATTTAGCCGGAAACTCAGACGAGGGGAAATCTGAGGAGGAGGGGTACTTCGTGGCTGATCCCTCCCTGGCGTTTTTCGAGATCGACGTTCTGGTACGGGAAGCTATCATTCTCTCCATGCCGCTGAAACCTCTCTGTTCAGACGAATGCAAGGGATTGTGTCCGGTCTGCGGGATTGATCTAAACAGATCGCAGTGCGACTGCGTAAAGAAGGAAACCGATCCCCGATGGGATCAACTGAAAGGACTTTCGAAGAAAGATTCTTGACGTTCTCAAGTCGACCAAATTAAAGAGGAAAGATTATGCCTTTACCGAAAAGAAGACACTCCAAGTCACGCGGCGCCAAGAGACGTACCCACTGGAAGCTCACCGCCCCCAACATAACAGAATGTCCGAATTGCCACCAGCCCAAGCTGCCGCACCGCGTCTGTCCCAGTTGTGGGTATTACAAGGGCAGGCAGGTAGTCACCCCGCCGGAGACCAAGTAAGCTTCGGGGCGGATGCAGTTCAGTTCTGAGAATCCAAGGTTGAGGTAGCCGGAAGTGTCAGCAGAATTCGCAGGAAAAGAGAACGGAAAAGTGAGAATAGTGGTGGACGCTATGGGCGGGGATCTTGCCCCCGCCTCGGTAGTGGAAGGATCGATCTGGGCGCACCGGGAGAACCACGGCAATTTCGAGATGATTCTGGTGGGGCAGGAGGAGAGCATCCAATCAGAGCTTACCCGCCTGAGAGCTACCCAGTCGCCCCTGGTGATCCATCACGCTTCCCAGCAGATCAACATGGGGGATGAAGCGGTGGTAAGTCTGAAGAAAAAGGACTCGTCCATCGCGGTGGGGATGAGGCTGCAGAAAGAGGGTAAGGCGGATGCCTTCATCTCCGGAGGGAACACCGGCGCGGTGATGACTCACGCCCTGATGACCCTGGGAAGGCTGGAGGGAATCAACCGCCCGGCTATCGCATCCTTTTTGCCCAGCGAGAAGGGGATCGTGGTGGTTCTGGATGTAGGAGCCAATGCTGAATGTAAGGCCATAAATCTTTATCAGTTCGCGGTCATGGGATCGGTCTATACCAGCCAGGTTCTCAAAAAGCAAAATCCCCGCATAGGACTCATGTCCATAGGGGAAGAGAGCACCAAGGGGAATGAAGTAACCCTTATGGCTAATAAGCTTCTGAGTGATGATCATTCCCTGAATTTCATCGGGAATGTGGAGGGACGGGACGTCTTAAAAGGCACATGCGACGTGGTGATTTGTGATGGTTTTGTGGGAAACATAGTCTTGAAACTTGTCGAAAGCATGGATGGATTCTTGACCTGGTTGGTAAAGAAGAGGGTCAAAGAAAGTCTTCTTTTCAGGCTGGGAGCTTTTCTGGTCAAGGTCTCCATACGGGATCTGAGAAAGGTCTTGGATTACACCGAATACGGCGGCGCGCCGCTTCTGGGTGTAAATGGCGTGTGCATCATCTGTCACGGTGATTCGCCTCCCAAGGCCATCAAGAACGCCCTTAAGCTGGCCGCCCAGATGGTAAGAGAAGGAGTGAATCAGCGCATAATCAGCGCACTCAGGGAAAAACAGAAGTTGCATGCGTAAAGGCATACATGCAAAGATCACCGGGACGCAGTCTTCTGCTCCCTCGGTTCCCATTGCTTTGGATGAAGCCGGAAAAGGGGCGTCATAACGGAGGGATCAAACACGGTTCTGGTCGTTTTCGGGGCCGAATTTACCTGGGGATCAGCGGTGAAAAATGTGGTGAGGATGGTGTCGACGATTCGTGTTTATGATGAAGACCACTAATTTCGCGGTCAGGCCTTAACGACCTCACACATATCTGTATTCGCAAAGAGCACGTCGACTCTTGAGGACATAGCAGTATGAACAAGACAGCTTTTTTATTTCCCGGACAGGGGGCACAATATGTGGGGATGGCAAAGGATATTTATGACTCCCGTCCTGAGGTCAAAGAACTCTACAGAAGAGCAAAAGAAATACTGGACTGCGACTTAGCCCAAATCTGCTTCGAGGGGCCACCTGAGCTCCTGGTTCAGACCCAGTACACCCAGCCCGCCATCTTCACCCACAGTGTGGCACTGTGGACCCTGTTGAAGGACCTGAAGCTTGGGCCGGCATTCATGGCTGGGCACAGCTTGGGAGAGTACTCCGCTCTGGTGGCGGCAGGAGCCTTGTCGTTCGAAGACGGCCTGGAGGCGGTGAAAAACCGCAGTCTTCTTATGCAGGATGCCTGTGAGAAGAGCAACGGGACCATGGCGGCCATAATCGGGCTCACCGAAAAGGAGGTGCTGCCCATCTGCCAGGAAGCCAGAGGTTACGGGATCGTTCAGCCGGCCAATTTCAATTCCAAAGATCAGATAGCCATCTCCGGAGAGAGAAAAGCCGTGGAGAAGGGGGCGGAGCTGGCAAAGGAAAGGGGCGCCAAGAGAGCGATCCTTCTGGAGGTGGCGGGAGCCTTTCACTCCGAGTTGATGCGGCCAGCCCAGACTCAGTTCAAACAGGTCCTGGACAAACTTGACCTGAAGAAGCCTGCCATCCCCGTGGTAGCTAACGTTAACGCCGAACCTGTGTCCGAACCCTCGCAGATTAAGAAGCTTTTGGTAGACCAGATTACCATGCCGGTGCTGTGGCACCAATCCATGGAACGGATGTACAGAGAAGGCGTTAGGACCTTTGTGGAGATTGGACCGGGAAGAGTCCTGCAGGGGCTTTTAAGAAGATCGTTCAAGGACGCGCGAGGTTTTGGAATAGACAAATTGGCAGATCTGGAGAAATTCGTCGAGATGGTGGAGGTGGGCACCGTCTAAGTTCCCGTTTGAATGAATTTGAATAAAGAGGTAGGGTCGCACAGAATATGAGCCTGAAGGGCAAAGTAGCTCTGGTAACCGGTGGTGGGCAGGGCATAGGACGGGCTATCGGCATGAGGCTGGCCCGGCAAGAGGCGAGTGTTGCCGTTGCCGACATCGATCTAGACTTGGCGCAGAGCGCGGTAGCGGAAATGCAAGGCCTTGGAGTGATCGCTGTAGCTTTCAAAGCAGACGTCTCCGACAATTCGCAAGTGGAGGATTTGATCAATAAGGTGACTGAGAAGTTCTCCAAAATAGATATTTTGGTGAATAACGCCGGGATAACGCGGGACGGTCTTCTGATCAGAGCCAGTGAGGAGGATTGGGATCGGGTGATGGGGGTCAACCTCAAAGGTGCCTTCAACCTGATCAAGAGCGTGGCCAAGTTGATGATCAAGCAAAGGTCCGGAAGGATCGTCAACATCACCTCGGTGGTCGGCTTGATGGGAAACGCAGGGCAGGCAAGTTATGCCTCCTCCAAGGCAGGATTGATCGGGTTGACCAAGTCGGCTGCCAAGGAGCTTGCCGCAAGGGGGATAACCGTAAACGCGGTGGCTCCCGGATACATCCGGACGGCCATGACGGAAAAACTCTCTCAAGCGGCCAAGGATGCTTTTTTAAACCTGATTCCCTTGAGGAGGGAAGGAACTGTTGAAGATGTGGCCAATCTGGTGGCCTTCTTGGTTTCGCATGAGGCCGGCTACATCACCGGCCAGGTGATTCAGGTGGATGGAGGGCTATTGATGTGAGGAATTCCGAGGTAGATTTGCCTTTTCAATAGGACCCCGACTAAACGGTGAAGACTCCTGCGGCAAGGTCAACTTCATTCCTGAGTACGGGGATCGGTATTATAAGAGAAAAATCGAAGTTAGGTTCAAACTAAATCTAAGGAGGAGCTGAGCATGTCAGTTGAAGAGAGAGTGAAGAGGATAGTGATTGATCAACTGGGTGTGGAGGAGAGTCAGGTGACCAAAGAGGCCAAATTCGTGGAGGATCTGGGAGCAGATTCCCTGGACACGGTGGAATTGGTCATGGCCTTAGAGGAGGAATTCAAACTGGAGATTCCGGATGACGAGGCCGAAAAGATATCCACGGTGGGACAGGCCGCTGAGTATATAGAGGCACACCAATCCAAAGAAGAGAGCTAAAACGAGGTTATCCATGAGTAGTTCCGTCGTCCCTTTAAGCCGGGTTGTGGTAACCGGGATGGGAGCGTTAACCCCGGTGGGTAACTCGGTGGAGGAATTCTGGAAAAGTCTCAAAGATGGCGTCTCCGGCATCAGCCGGGTGACCCGGTTTGACCCCTCCCGGTTCACCAGCCAGATCGTGGGAGAGGTGAAGGACTTCGACGCCACAAAGTACATGGAGAAAAAAGAGGCCAGGAGGATGGATTTGGTCCAGCAATATGCCGTGGCCTCTGCCCGGGAAGCCTTTGACCACTCCAGCCTGGGCTCAGATTCTTTCGATCCGGAGAGGGCAGGTGTGGTGGTGGGAAGTGGAATCGGAGGGATAGAGACTTTTGAGAAGCAGCATGCCAATCTCCTAAACCAGGGTCCTGGTCGGGTCAGCCCGTTCTTCATTCCCATGATGATCATCGACCTGTGTGCCGGTTTGATCTCCATGCGGTTCAATTTCAAGGGGCCCAACTACGCCACCGTCTCCGCCTGTGCCTCCGGCGCTCACGCCATCGCCGACGGCTTTAAGATTATCCAGCGGGGAGAGGCCGATGTGATGATCACCGGGGGAAGTGAAGCCGCAATCACCCCCACCGCCCTAGCCGGATTCTGCTCGGCTCGAGCCCTGTCCACGCGCAATGATGAACCCCACAAGGCCTCCCGTCCCTTTGACAAGGAACGGGACGGATTCGTCATGGGAGAGGGTGCGGGAATAGTGATTCTGGAGAGCCTGGAGCATGCTCAAAAGAGAGGTGCTAGAATATTCGCCGAGATTGTGGGCGCGGGTCAGACTGCAGATGCCTACCACATGACAGCTCCGGCTCCCGGAGGCGAGGGAGCCATCAGGGCCATGAGGCTGGCTTTACAGGACGCCGGTCTGGATGCGGAAGCGGTGGACTACATTAACTCCCACGGAACCTCCACCGACTTAAACGACGCGACCGAAACCCAGGCCATAAAGGTGACGTTCGGAGAGAGAGCCAGGAAGATTCCGGTAAACTCCACCAAATCGATGGTCGGCCATCTGCTGGGAGCGGGTGGAGCGGTGGAGTTGATTGCCACCATCAAGTCGATCCAGGAGGGAATCCTCCACCCCACGGTGAATTATGAGTTTCCAGACCCGGAGTGCGACTTAGACTATGTACCCAATCAAATGCGAAAAGTCGAGGTAAATGCCGCCATCAGCAACTCCTTTGGATTCGGTGGGCACAACATCTGCATCGCAGTGAGCAAATTCGTTCCCTGAGATCTTCCAGTGTCACCTGAGAGTCGGGAAGAGACCGTGATTGCTCCGGTTTGGCTTTGAATCTGAACGCGAGGTTTGCCCGGGCACAGGGAGAAGCTAAAAAGAGCCTTTCTTCTCGTGGCTCCCAAGGCCGTCATTCTTGGCTGTCGGCTTAATCGGTTGCGACATGACGAATGAATCTGAGTTAGGCTTCTTCCTCCTCTGAGGAGACCTTGCGGTTCTCTTTGCCTCCTGGCGGTAACAGATACGTTAAAACCTGCTTTGTCCGTGACCAATTGAAGGTCTAATTCGTACAGTTTTCTGTTCGGTTTTGATTCTCCAAAATCAGGCAACGACCCATGTGGCTCCGTCTTCCCACATTCTTAAGAAGGTTATTCACCAGGAAGGGTAGGTTCAAAAGCTACCGGGAGCTGGAAAAAAAGCTGGGTTATGGTTTTGTAAATCTGGAGCTTCTCAGTCGAGCCTTGACTCACAGATCCTACATCCACACCCCGGAGAATGAGGATCTGCGGGCCAACGAGAGGTTGGAGTTCCTGGGTGATTCGGTTTTGGGAATGGTGACCAGCAGATTCCTGTTTGAGCACTTCCCGGACAAAAGCGAAGGCGATCTGACCAAACTCAAGTCCACCCTGGTGAGTGAGGCTAACCTCAGCCGAATCGCCAAGTCGATCTCCTTAGGCAAGTATCTCAACGTCAGTGAGGAGGAGGAGAAGTCCGGGGGAAGGGAGAGAAACTCCATTGTCTCGGACGCCTATGAGGCCGTCATCGGCGCCGTCTTCATAGACGGGGGTCTGGCTCCTGCGGAGAGGATGATCCGGAATCAGATACTAAGAAGATACCTGGAGATAACCACCGACCGGGCCTTTCACAATTACAAGGGGGAGCTTCTGGAGTACATGCAGGCCCTGGGATTGGGATTGCCCCGATATGACGTGCTGGAGGAGGAGGGACCGGATCATCAGAAAAGGTTCACCATCGCCGTTTCGGTCAAGGGAAGGCAGTTGGGAAAGGGAGTGGGAAAAAACAAAAAAGAGGCAGAGCAAAGGGCGGCCAGAATGACCCTGGAGAATATCGACTCGGTGTTCAAGGATATCAAGCCGGGCAACCAAAATCTTCCCACCGATTGAATCAATTGCAAAAGATGGGTAGCTGGCGAATAATCTACACCGGCGCAAACGACGCCTTCTTTAATATGGCTTTGGATGAGGCGCTGCTTCTTTCCTGCCAGAGGGGATCGTCCCCCCCGGTTCTTCGTCTCTACCTGTGGAGCCCGCCTGCTGTATCCTTCGGTTACTTGCAACGTGCTGACAAAACGGTTGATCTCAAGAAATGCGAAGACAGGGGCATCCAGATGGTGAGAAGAATCACCGGGGGAAGAGCAGTCCTGCACGAAGATGAGATCACCTACAGCGTGTGTGCCGCCACGGACGATTTCCCTCAACTGGGCAATAACACCCTCCAGACCTATCAGAAAATAAGCTTAGCCTTTTTAGAGTCATTGCGCATCCTGGGGATCGACGGCGAATGGGTCAGACCATCTTCCAAACGTAAGCCTCCTTCCTTCGATCCCGGTCTATCCAAACCTTGTTTCGCGAGCAGTTCCAGATACGAGATAACGGTGGGAGGAAAGAAGCTGATCGGAAGCGCGCAGAGGCGTTTCTCCCTCCAATCCGGTGAGGGCAGAAGATACAGCTTCATCCAGCACGGTTCGATCCTGACCGGAAAGGGAAGACACAGCCTGGCTGAGCTTCTGCCCGGGGATCATGCAGTGGAAAAGATGAGGCGGAGCTTAGAGTGCAGAGCAACTGACATAGAGCAGGTCGCGAAAAGGAGAGTTACACCGGAGGAGATGGTCTCGGCCTTAAAGTTGGGTTTCGAAAAGGTCTTCACCTCCCGGATGGAGGATTCGGAGACTTCCGGAGAAGAGCTTGAGACTGCCCTGAACTTGAAAGAGAAGAAGTACCTTCGCGACGAGTGGAATCTGCTGAGATGACGCTCTTCCGCTTCCCGTCCCATACCACCTGGCATCTTTCGAAGATTCTTGCCCTTACGACAGAAGATTCGTCTGTTTCTGCGAATGTTGTAATTCGGTTCATTTCAAGACGATAGGAAGACCACCAGATATCTTGTCGCAGATTCCTGCGAGAACCACGAAGGATTGGGAGTTTGCGATCCTTCGGCGCTTTCACTTGGACTGTAACTGCTTGGTAACGTTGGAATTATCGCATCAAACGAAATTCCTGTGCCAAGAGATTTTCGGTATGAATTTTGTTTCTCTCCAGCCATGTCGTCTTGTATGGTTTGGTGAAGGCAAGGTTGCTGTTTCGTTTTTCGTTGGTGTACACAAAAAGAAATTCCGTTCCGGCGACTAGCCCGGTGCGAGGAGAGCTTTTGTTTTCTGCGGCCACCAGAGTTCAAAATTCATAGGAGGTGGTTTGAAGCCAACTTTTTTAAA
>CBDUQU010000107.1:0-11040 GCA_965369445.1 uncultured bacterium
CCCATGTGTCCGAACACCTGTTACCCTTCTCTCCGGTCTGTACAAAGAGAGGGGGCCTGGGGGTGAGTTCACAAGCGTTGATAGCGTCAGGAGGCTGAAGTATGAACTGGTCACATGGGTAACAGTTAACTTACGACACTGACCTAGGTCGGGTGACTTCGCGCAATGCTATGGGGCACCCTGGCTCTCTTACCACAAGGGGCAACTTCACCGTTTATGCTGAGTCTCGAACCATTCTAGCCCCTAGTCCCTAACCCCCAGCCCCTCTTCCCACAAACAGCAAATATACCTCAACTTCAATGGTGAAGAAGATAGCTCCACAGTGTATGGGAGAACGATTGTCTTTTGCATGCACAGAACCCCGCCTTAAGGGAGAAGAAGAATCATATGAACCATATATTTGATACCGAGGATGAAACACAGAGCTCCACGCAGTTGAAGTTCCTAAAAACCTTGATCGACAAGCTCATTAGAGGGCGAAAACACCCAACGGGTGCTCCGCCATCATCTCGGACGAGCAACTACTTTTTCAAAATACATTTTCTAGCGATGAACAAAATGAAAAACAGCCATCCGCAAGTCCCGCAAGTCCAGCAAGTCCGACCGGTAGGTCAAGAGCCGCAGGCTCCTTTCCGCCATGGGATTCACAAAGGCCAAAACACCCAACGGGTGCTCCGCCATCTTCTCGGACAACCAACTACTTTCATGGTGATCTTCCGAACCATTTATGCTGAGTTTCGAAGCACTTGTGCTGAGTTTCGAAGCATACTCAGAATACAGATTCAAACGTACATAATTCTTTGCCTGATAACTGTTTGGAGGAAAAGTGAGAATAAAATAAAAAAGACCACCAGATGCACCAGAAGCACCAGATGCACCAGAACCACCGGTCAAACATCATCATTCAAGGAAGGCTGAAGAAAAACAAAAATGAGCTACAGAACGCCCAGAAGGCCCAGAACCGCAAGTCCGTAGCTCGTAGGTCAAGCATGTCCTCGCTGTTCGGGCAGGAGTTGCACTCCTGCCCGCAGAAAGAAGGATAGGGATGCAACCTCCTATCCTAACAGAAGTCCCGATGCTACAGAAACATCCGGCCATCGCTTCGCCATTCCTCTTGACAAACAGTCGATCGTTCTGTATACTCGATTGACGCAAGGATTTCCTTGTGGTCAGCTATGCGGACTGCTCTGATTCTCCGGGGCGTCAACCTCGAACGACGCGGAGTAAAGCCGCCAGGACAAGCAGATAATTACAAAGGAGACAGGTTATGTGGCTCGCCATCATTCCCTTTTTGGGTATCCTGATTTGCCTTTTGCGTGTTTGGAGACCTGCTGGCGCGGGGCGAAAAACGTTGGCAGGTTTCGCGGCAAGCGAAGGAATGGTCTTTCTTTTGGTCATTGTGTTGATTGCGGCCGGTTTCAACTGCTCGGGAGAAGACAAGGCTGAGACCGAACAGGGAGCCCAAGTCGAGCCGTCGGCCACGAAGGAGGAAAAGCAAGAGCAGAGACTCCTTTTGCAGATCCAGGATTACATGGGCAAACTGAGTGACACCGACAGACCCCAGATAGCACACGTCTTCAGGGTGGGGCTGGAGTATAAAATCAACGAGGAGTACGTCGAAGCATTGGAGACGTTCAAGCAGGCCCTGGATTTGAATCTGTACGACGAGGAGAGGCTGGCCTTCTTCATTCTGATGGGCAACTGTGAAGCTCACCTAAAGGAGTATACCTCGGCCATAAACTACTATTTTCAGGCAGAGAGGTTAGGCCACGAAACTGAAAATGACACCGCGCTGGCGGTGACTTACTCCAACCTGGCCTTGGCCTTCCAACTGGAAAAGGATTCGCACGGTGCGCTGAACAACTATTTCAATTTGCTGAAGGTGTACCAGGAGATGGGAAACTTCCAGGGTCAGAGGAACACACTGGCTGCCATAGGCTTGATATATCAGATCAAGGGTGAGGTGGACAGCGCCTCGGTTTACCACAAGAAGTCTCTCGATCTCGACGCGTCCGGTGCAGCGCCTTCGATCTTTTCCGAGGCAGCCCAGTTGAATAACCTTGCTTTGACATACAGGTCAAAAGGAAAATTAGACAGCGCTCTGGTTTTACATGAACAAGCTCTGTTGCTTTTCCAGACAGCAGGGGACCATGGCAACTCGGCCAGCGTCTTAACCAATATGGGGATGATCTACCAGGAGATGGGAGATGCGAAAAGAGCGCTGGAATATCACCACCAGGCTCTGCAGATCGACAGCACCATCGGCCACCTGATGGGACAGGCCGGTGACCTGACCAACATCGGTTCGGTGCTGGAGCAGGAGGGGAGCCTAGCCGAAGCCAAAGAGTCCTACCAGCGGGCACTCTCGCTTTTTGAGAAAATGAAAGCCGAAACTGAGATCGAATTCGTGCGGCAGAACATTCAGAGGGTGGAGGAGAAACTGCAGGAGTAGAGGACTCGGGCCGGCTTAGACCGAACTGCTGGACTCACGGGTTTCACCGAAGAGTTGACTGTCAGTGGAGATAAACCTCGCCAGGGCAAAAGGGCAGGGCGGTTAGCCCTGCCTGTGTGGTTTTTCGTGATCGAGTAGGACTCACGAAAGCTAAAACTCCCTCGGTGGGATTTGTGGCGTGATTTCATTGGACCAAGCGCAAGACATATATAACTCATTGATGAGGTCTCACCGGAGACTAAAGAAACGTTCGGTTCTTTTTAGATTCTGCCTTTCAACCCAAAAGTCGAGTGATGAAGCCACCCAGTAAGATATTGATAATCCAGCTTCGTCGAATCGGCGATGTGCTTCTCTCCACACCGGTCATAAGGGCGCTAAAGACACATTTTCCGAAAAGCCACATCGCTTTTCTTGTCGAAAGAGAGGCTTCGGATCTTCTGACCCTGAATCCCTATCTCAGTGAGATCATCATTCTTGAGAGGGAGAGATACAAAAATCCTCTCTACTCCCTGAAAAAGATATGGCAGGTCAGAAAGAGAGGATTTGACCTGGTGATCGATTTTCTGGGAAATCCGAGAACTGCTTACATCTCATTTCTCTCTGGAGCCGGACGCAGAATCGGGCACGACATTCCCTGGAGAAGATTATACTATAACCTCCTGATCAAAGACGACGGGAGGCCGAAGTATTCGGCCGCCCATAAGCTTGAGGCGCTGAAGATACTGGGAATAGATGCGTCTGACCCAAAACCCGATTTTCGTATTTCGGAAGAATCTGGGCTCTTTTCCCAGAGGTTCTTTCAACAAGCAGGAGTCGACCCTGAAAAGCTGATTGTCTCGCTCTCCCCAACCAGCCGCAGGCATTTCCGACGCTGGCACCTGGAGAGGTTTGCCCGGGTGGCTGATTGGCTGATTTCACGATTTCAAGCCACGGTGATCTTAGTCTGGGGGCCAGGGGAGAGGGGGGTGGTGGAGAAGGTTGAGGGTCTGATGAAGCAAAGGCCGGTGATCTCGCCGGAGACCAAAGACCTCTTTCAGTTGGGTGCCATCCTGCAGAGATGCGATCTTCACATCGGAAATGACAATGGCACCAAACACATTGCCGTGGCCATGGGAAAGCCCACCATCACCGTCTACGGGCCGCAAGATCCTGTGAGTTGGACCTATCCCGAACCTGCCCGGCACAAGTTCCTGAAGAAGAAGGTGGACTGTCCTGACTGCGACAGGATAAAACATAAATGCAAGGACCTTTCCTGCCTGGATGAAATCACCGTAGAAGATGTTCAAACAGCCTTTCTTCAGTTTCTGAAAGATCTGGAGAAAGGCGAAGAGAGGAGACTTGTCGAAAAGATTGAACGTCTTGCAGTTGATCAACGTTAGGTGGTATAATGCCTGCGCCTATTACGCGGTGAGCTTGTCTTTAGCCCTTAGGCGGAGGGGGCACAAGGTGATAGTAGCGGGCGACCCTTCGGGTCCACCGCTTCTGAAAGCCAGAGAGCTGGGGCTATCTGTATATGAAGACCTTTCTTTGAGCTACACCAGCCCGTGGATGATAGCCTATAACGTGAAAAGGATGAGAGATTTAATTGAGAGAGAGGAAATCGACGTCATCGATGCGCACCGGGGAGAAGGTCATCTGGTTGCCGCACTCGCGAAAAAGTTCCTCAAGCGGGCAGTTCCGCTGATAAGAACCAGAGGGGATGTACGAACGCCGAAACGCAACTTTTTCAACCGCTTCCTGAACAGGGCGCTTACCGACAAGATCATCACCACCTGCGAGGTCCTGAGAGAAAGCTACATTGAGGATTTACAGATGCCCGAGGAGAAGGTCACCACCGTGCCGGTAGGAGTAGATTCTGATTTCTTCTCGCCGAGAGAAAGCGATACGGCATGGAAGGAGAGACTGAGTATTCCGGAAGGGAATCTGGTGGTGGGAATGGTGGGAAGGCTTTCCCCGGTGAAGGGGCACGAGTATCTTATTCAGGCTGCGGATCATGTCTTGAAGCGCCTTCCCCGTGTTACGTTCATTGTTTGCGGAGAAGACGCGCAGATAAGCGCGGGGCAGTTGAGAGATGCAGTGCGGATTAAAAACATCGAAGAGAACTTTCGGTTCCTGAGCAAGGTGAAAGACATCAGGGAGATCATCTCCCTTTTCGACGTGGGGGTGGTCTCATCCGTGGGATCGGAGACCATCTGTCGGGTGGCCTTGGAATACATGTCTATGGGGAAACCGGTGGTGGGGACCGAGGTCAACGCCGTCCCGGAAGTGATACAGCATCAACTGAACGGCCTGGTGGTGGAACCGAAGAACCCCCAGGAGCTGACCTCCGCCATTATTGAATTGCTAAGGGACCAAGGCAAGAGGAAGAACTTCGGAGAAAACAGCCGCAGCATTGTGATGGAAAAATTCACCCTGGACGTTTTTGCCCGTAAGACTGAAGAGGTGTATCTTAGCCTGTTGGATTAACAACTTTGTGAGATCGTTTCTGATGGCAAAAGAGAGTGTAAAGATTACTGAAAAAATCGTCTGGTTCTCCCTCTGCGGTTTTGCCTTCTTTTCGCCCTGGTCCATTGCCGGCGCGCAGACCATGGTGGTCCTGGGGCTTTTGGCCTGGTTGGCCAAGATCATATTCTCGGGCAAGCTGAATCTGGTGCGTACACCTCTGAATCTGCCAATCCTGTTTTACATAGCCGCCCTGGTAATCGCGGTTGTGCTCTCCCCGTTTAAAATGCACAGTCTTTCGGCTTTCAAAGAGGAATGGTTGCTTCTAATCTTTTTTCTAATCGTGAACAACGTGAAGGAGGAGGGGGGGGTTGAAAAGCTCCTCACCATCCTGATAGCTGTCTCGACCTTAGTCGGGCTTTATGCCATCTGGCAGCATTATTCCGGGATGGATTTGTATCGAAACGAATTGCTTGAGCCAAGAGGAAGCGTCTTCATCAGCCTGGGATTTTTCAGTCACCATTTGACCTTTGGTGGCTACCTTATGTTGGTTCTCCTGCTGGCGTCGGTCTTATTCCTTCATGCCAAAAGAGCAGGGGTACACAGAATAATCGACGTCTGTGCACCAGTAGTGCTGGGGCTTTCCTTGGTCTTCAGCTATGCCCGCAGTGCGTGGTTGGGAGCGGTGATAGGCATCCTGGCGTTCGGTTTACTCAAAGGGGGGAAGTTCATTCTCCTTTTGATGGTGGGGATTATAGTCCTGGTTTTGTTGATCTACGTGATCGAGCCCACAAGCTGGGATCGGGTTAAGGAGATCAACCTCTCCCAGGAGAGGCCTGAATCCACCAGGATAAGACTGTGGCAGACCTCTATCAGGATGATAAAGGACAGCCCCATCTGGGGAGTCGGCTTGGGCGGTTGGGGCGTATTGTTCGATAAGTATAAGGTGGACGGAGTGTATGACGCCACCTGTCACCCGCACAATGACTTCTTGAACGTGGCGGTCAACACCGGCCTCATAGGGCTTTTAGCTTACCTGAGCATCTGGGTGGTCTTCCTGTACTCAACCGTCAAGTCAGTACTTAAGAATAGGAACAGTCGTCTCGCTCGCTCCATGCAGATGGGCGGGATAGTTGCCATCGTGGCTTTCCTTTTCGCCAGCCTGCTTCAGTGCTACTATACCGATGCGGAGGTGAACATGCTGCTGATGTTCATCCTGGGATTGACCACGGTTTTAAATCTCAGAGCCAAAGGGAAACAGCCGTGAGCAGTATCTCGTGTGTAATTATCACCCATAATGAGTCCAAGAACATAGGAAGATGCTTAGAGAGCGTGAGTTGGGCAGATGAGATCGTGGTGGTGGACGCGTATAGTACCGACGACACCCGGGAGATCGCGTCGGCATTCACTGACAAAATCTACCAGTTGAAGTGGTCAGGTTTTGGCCCGGCCAAGGAGTACGCCAAGAGCAAGGCCACCGGAGACTGGATACTGTCGGTAGACGCAGATGAGGTGGTGCCGGAAAAACTAAGAGAGGAAATTCAAAGGATCACGCAATCTCAAGGTTCGTTGGACGCCTACTTCATTCCCAGGCGGTCGAATTTCTTGGGCAGATGGATCAAACACGGTGGATGGTATCCGGACTTGGTGTTACGACTATTCAAAAAAGAGAAGGGAAGCTTCACCGACCGGGTGGTTCATGAGGAGGTGAGAGTGATCGGAAGCACCGGCCGTTTGAGAAACGACCTCCTGCATTACACCGATCCTGATTTGGATCACTATCTGAAGAAGCTGAATCAGTATACCTCCCTGGATGCCCTCCAACTCTTCCGACAGGGGAGAAGAGCAGGCATTCTGGATATTCTCTTCAGGCCCCTGCTTACGTTTATGAAGATGTATTTTTTCAAGCGTGGTTTCTTGGATGGTTTAGCGGGACTGATTCTGGCCATCTCCTCATCATTCCACGTCTTCTCAAAATACGTTAAGCTGTGGCACCTGAAAGAGACTAAGGCCGGCGAAGGCATCGAGAGGATTCCGCCACCTTAAAAGAATCCGTGCTTCGCCATGCGCCACATCGTATACTCTAATGTAGGCACTTGCGATTCCTTTTGCAGAAGAAAAGTGAGAAAGCTTAAGTTAACAGGAAAGGAAAGGTTCCTGGTGATCAGGACCGATCGAGTGGGAGACGTGGTTTTGTCTACCCCGGTTTTGGAGTCGATAAAGACCCGGTTTCCTGAATCGCACCTCGTCATGATGGTCTCCGCCTACGCTGCGGACGTGGTAAAAGGTAACCCCAATCTTGACGATGTGATAATTGACGACCATGAAAATCGGCACAAGGGAATAAAAGGATTTCTCATGTTGTTAAAAGAGATAAGGGGCAGCAGGTTCGACGCAGGGGTATTGCTTCGGCCGACGTTCAGGCTGGCGCTGTTGCTTTTGCTCGCCGGAATAAGATATCGAGTCGGGACCGGTTACAGATTTTATCAGATGCTCTTCAATCGCAAGGTCTATGCCCACCGAAAGATGAATCTTCGCCACGAGGCGGATTACAACCTGGATCTCTTGAGACCTCTTGGAATAAGGCCTGAAAGGACTCTTCCCAGGGTGTATCTCCGCCTGGAGGAGCAAGCTTTCGCCCGGCAAGTCTGGACGGAATCTCAGATCACCCCGGACCATACCGTGGTGGTGATTCATCCGGGAAGCGGAGATTCAGCTCTGAACCTGCCGGCAAAGAGATTTGCCCAGGTGGCAGATCAGCTAGTCGAAGAGTTTGACGCCAAGATAGTTCTCACCGGAACGAAAGGGGAGAAGGGATTGATCGACATCATCGGCAGGAACATGCAGCATGAGGTTGTCGATTTAACCGGGAGAACAAGCTTAAGACAGTTGGCGGCGGTTTTGGAGAATGCTGACGTGGTGGTCTCGAACAGCACCGGGCCGATGCATCTGGCCGCGGCAGTGGGAACGCCAACGGTGGCCATCTTCTGCCCCATTTTTGCAGCCGGACCCGTTCGGTGGGGGCCTTACGGAGAGGGACACGAGGTGGTTCTTCCTCCGGTTCCGGTTTGTTTCAAGTGCAAGCCCAAGAGATGTCCTCACTATGACTGCATGGACAAGATCAAAGCCGGGGACGTGACTGCCAAAGTCCGCGCCGTGCTCGAGAAGCAAAGGCCCAGTCGAGTCGACTCGACGCGCGGAAGGTGAGGAATTAGTTTAGGTCTTAGGTGGAGGAGAGATTTAGGATCAGGCGACCTTCAGGAGTGGAAAGACTATTCGAGAGGTGAGAAAGAGTGAATCTGGCCGAGTTTATCATCGGGGTGGAGGCTTTTAACGCCAATATCGACATCCCCTTAGTCAGGAAAGGCTATGAGTTTTCAGCCAGGGCTCACAGCGGGCAGTACCGGATGTCCAGGAAACCTTATCTGGAGCACTGTCTGGAGGTGGCCTTCATTCTGGCCGAGCAGCATCTCGATTCTGACACCATCGCCGCCGGGCTTCTTCACGACGTAGTTGAAGATACGGACGTGACCATCGAACAGGTAAAAGAGGAGTTCGGAGAGGAGATAGCGGAGTTGGTGGACGGTGTCACCAAGATCGGAGAGCTGAAATTCAAAAGCTTAGAAGAGGAGCAGGGGGAATATTTCCGCAAGATGCTGCTCTCCATGGCTAAGGACATCCGGGTGATAATCATCAAGCTGGCCGATCGACTACACAACATGAGGACGCTGGATTCCCTGGACAAAAACAAGCAGACGAAGATAGCACGGGAGACCCGGGAGGTCTATGCTCCCCTGGCCCATCGCTTTGGGATGGCAAGAATAAAGTGGGAACTGGAGGATCTCTCTTTGAAATACGTTGATCCACCAGCCTACGAGGAGTTGGTGCGCAAGGTCAATGAGCGAAGAGAAGACCGGGAAGCTTACATCCGTGAGATCACCGATCCGCTGAAAGGGGAGTTGGAAAAAGTGGGGATAACAGCGGAGATAACCGGACGAGCCAAGCACTTTGACTCCATCTATCGCAAGATGAAGAAAAGGAATAAGCCTTTCGAGGAGATATATGATCTTTTCGCTATTCGTATCTTGGTAGACTCCGAGGGGGAGTGTTACCACACACTGGGTATAGTCCACACCCTGTGGATGCCGGTGGCGGATCGTTTTAGAGACTATATCGCCCTTCCTAAAACCAACATGTATCGGTCCCTCCACACTACGGTAATCGGTCCCCGGGGGAAGATGGTGGAGATACAGATAAGAACAAATGAGATGCATCGAATGGCCGAATACGGTATAGCCGCTCACTGGCTTTACAAGGAGGGGAGAAGGGAGCCCGATGAATCGGACAAACAGATGACCTGGTTAAGAGAGGTTCTGGAGTGGCAAAAGGATCTGACCAATCCTACGGAGTTTCTGGAGTATCTCAAGATCGATCTTTTTCGGGACGACATCTTCGTCTTCACTCCCAAGGGTGAATTGAAGCAGCTGGCCAAGGGATCCACTCCTTTGGATTTTGCTTACGCGGTACACAGCGAGGTAGGCAATCATTGCGTCGGCGCCAGGGTGGACGGCAAGATGGCGCCTTTGTCCACCGTCATTTCCAGCGGGCAGGAGGTGGAAATAATCACCTCTCCACATCAAGCACCCTCCCAGGATTGGCTCAAAGTCGTCAGGACCACCAGGGCAAGAAGCAAGATCAGACACTGGTTGAGGCAGAAGGGGTACGAGGAGAGCGTGAACCTGGGAAAGGAGATCTTAGAGAGAGAGCTCAAAAAGCACCACCACAAACCCCCTCCTGAACAGGAGATCTCCGATCTGGCCATGGGACTGAATTTCAACGACTCCGAAGCCATGTTTTTCGCCCTGGGAAACGGAACGGCCTCCGTGAAACATATCCTGGGCAAGTTGATTCCTCCGGAAAAAAGAAAGGAAGCCGAACCTTCAGTCATCCAGAAGTTCGTGGATAAGGCCAGGGGTGGCGTCAAGGGGATAAGAATCGGCGGGATGGGCGACATGATGTTCCGTTTCGGCCATTGTTGTCAGCCCGTGCCGGGAGAGAGGATCGTGGGATTTGTCACCCGGGGGCGCGGGGTTTCCATTCACCGTTCCGATTGCCCCAATGCCCTGCAGATGCTCATCGAAGACGATAGAAAGGTGGAGGTGACCTGGGACGTGGCCAAGGACCAGTCCTTCTTAGTGAAACTGGAGGTTCTGGTGCAGGATCGCAAAAACATGCTGCGGGACATCACCCAGGCCATATCGGACGCCGACACCAACGTGCGGGCGGCGGAGATAAAGGGTCGCGAGACCACCCCTACCGGGAGTTTCATCATCGAGGTGAAAAACGTAAGCCACCTGAACAAGACCCTCAAAAAGATAAGAAGGGTCAAAGGGGTGATCGACGTGGGAAGGTCTAAGGGCATGGAGCGAATCGAGGAAACGGAAAAAGATGAGGCCAAGTGACTTCGTGATCAACCAGGTCGAGGATGTTAGGTGGCTCTCCTTTCCTCCCCTGAATGCTTTTCCTTTCATTCTTCATGGCTTGATTATCAAAGGCCGAAATCCCACTGAGGATAGCGGCAGGAAAACGCCGGGAAAGCTGCTGAAGACAATCATCCGGGATGAAGCCAGATTTGTCTCTCTCTCCCAAATGCACCGGGACGAATGTGTGACCATATCCTCGCGGGATCAGATCAAGAGAAGATACACCGGAGACGCCGTGCTGACCGACAGAAACGATGTTCTCATCTCGGCAGCGGTGGCCGATTGCCTGCCCATTTTCTTGGTGAATTCGAAGAAGAAGGTCCTAGGCATGATCCACGCCGGCTGGAGGGGAACGCTTTTGGGCATTGCCCCCAGGACTCTGGAGAAAGCCAAGCATCAGTTTGGCTGCGAGCCGGGCGACTTTACAGTGCTCTTTGGTCCATGCATTCAGAGTTGCTGTTACCGGGTGTCAGACGATGTGGCAATCTTGTTTGACACCGAATGCGTGAGTCGCTCGCACGACGGAGGCCGTGCGCTGGATCTGGCTCGCGCTAATCTGAAACAATTTGCAGGCTGCGGAGTAGAAGAGGATAAGATATTCGTCGTCGGCGACTGCACCCATTGCGAGGAGCAGTTGTACCATTCTTACCGGCGTGAGAAAGA
>CBDUQU010000108.1:0-10913 GCA_965369445.1 uncultured bacterium
ATCTCTTCATAAGTTCACTTGTTACCTGGTCCACATTCTCTGGAGTCATTCCAAGCTCGCTACAGGCCCTCCCAGCCCTTGCCATCCTGTTGGGTTTCTCCATGTCACTCAAGCCGGAAAAGACTCCGATTCTTCTTCCCACCTGATATAGTGCTTGCCGCTCCGGATCCATCGCCAGAAACGTGCGGAGGATATTCATCATATGCTCTTTGTCCTGTGGAAGCGTCCCCTCGAGATCCTGAAAGAGATTGAGGATGTGGTCGCTCTTGACCACGCTGGTGATCCCGTCCAATTTCTCGATGAACATAAGAATCTCCTGGATCACCTCCACCTCGGTGCATTTCTCAAACTGACCCAACCGCCACTCCTCAAAAAGGGGCGTGCTGTTCGGAATTGCCAGCGTTCTCAGCCTTATTAAATCCGGGTTGATCTGGTTTAGTGCGTCGGCCGTTTCAAGAGCATGCTCCTTTAAGTACTTCTTACCTCCCAGGCCGGGCATGTAGTATTCCGACAGTTCTATTCCCGCCTTTTTCACCTTGACCCCAGCCTGGATGTGCATCTCCTTCGTGACGCCCTTCTTGACCATTTTGAGCACTTCGTCAGAACCGGATTCGAGACCGATGTGAATTCGGTTCAGGCCGGCATCTCCAATAGCCCTCAAGTCTTCCTCTTTGGTCCGGGCAATTGTCTGCGACCGCGCATATGAAGTTATCCTCTGGATCTGAGGAAAGAGCTTCTTCAGGTGCTTCAGAATTTCCACCAAATCGGAGGCCTGTATTATCAGGCTGTTCGCGTCCTGGATAAATACAGATTGCATCCCGCCGGCAAAATACCAGTTAAATGCCGCCACAAACGCTGGTGATCTATCCGCATCAACCTCGTCGGCAAGTTTCCTGACCTCACTTGCAGGTACACGACCGCGTTCGTCCGCCAACTCACGGAAGGTTTCTACGCGCCGAAAAACGGCATCGATATCCTTCTTCACGTGTTCAACCGGGCGTCGGGAGAACTTGGTTCCTTTGTAGACAGGACAGAAGGTACAGCGATTCCAGGGACAATTCCTGGTCACGCGCACGAGCAGGCTGTATGCCTCGCTCGGCGGCCGTATGGGCCCCTGCTCGAAGCCTGAATAAGAACCGGTGGCCTTCTTCTGAGTCCTTTCTGACGACTCCTGCATTTTGCTCACTCCACACAATGCCCCCGCACACTCTGGTACGCATCCTCCGGGGTATGTGCAGCGGAGACCTTCCTGGTCCTGAGGTAATGCTCTGCACCCTGAGCTTGTCGAAGGGTCGAAGGAAGGTCTCCAGCGGGGGGAAGCCTAAAGCCTTCCGCTACAACGTTATGTAAAAAACAACTTGCACGGGAGGAGGAATTCATTATACTAATGACGTGAGGACGAAGATGAAAATTACGATTCTTCTGCTCGCGGTGATACTTGTTCTTATTGGATGTTCTACCAAAATTACCGCGCCTGTCGACAGCGAATGGCAGGTTGTGCCCTGTGAATACAAGCTAACAGGAGATGACGAGTCAATCTTACAGGTTCGGGCGCTGGTGGCCGAATTCGACTCAGCCAAGATCGTTGCGCATACCTTTCACTGGACCGTCTTCGGCGATACACTTTCCCGAGAGACAACCCTCTTCCCGCGTGAACATAAAATAGCCAAAGCCTATACGGTTTTTACCGCAGACAGATCCCTGCCCATAAACTCAGTCCTCAGATCGGTTGAGCTGTTCATAAAGAATTAGAGGAAGGACAATCCAACAAAAAGCCGCTCACATCAAGCGGGCGGTTTTTTTATGCTTTGGAAGAATCGTAGGGGTCGCATTTATGCTACCCGCGCCATCGGCGGGGCTCGATCCTCCGGCCCCTCGGTTTCACTCGGGATGGTGAGCCTGTCGAACCACAGGCTCAAGATGTCCCCATAAATCGAGCCCTTACGGCTGCTTGGATCGTTCAGACATCCAGATTCTTCACGTACTTCGCATTCTCCTCGATGAACTTGCGCCGGGGTTCTACTTGGTCGCCCATCAGAATGCTGAAGATACGGTCTGCCTCTAAGCCATCTTCTAACTCAACCCGCAGGAGGGTGCGGGTATCCGGGTCCATGGTGGTCTTCCACAGTTGATCCGGGTTCATCTCTCCCAAACCTTTGTACCTCTGAATCGACACCCCGGTCTTGCCCAATCTCTGAAGATGGCGGTCTCTCTCCTCGTCTGAATAGGCGTATAGCTCGGTCTTGCCCTTTTTCACCCGGTACAGCGGAGGCTGGGCAATGTACACATATCCTCTCTCGATAAGCTCCTTCATGTGCCGGTAGAGGAAGGTGAGAATCAGGGTGCGGATATGAGAGCCATCCACGTCCGCGTCGGTCATAATGATCACCTTGCCATAGCGGGCCTTTTCTATGTCGAATTCATCCTTGATCCCGGTTCCTAAGGCCGTGATCATGGCGCGAATCTCCTCGTTGGACAGAACCCTGTCCAACCGCGCCTTTTCCACGTTAAGGATCTTCCCCTTCAGGGGGAGAATTGCCTGGAATTTCCTATCTCGTCCCTGCTTGGCCGAGCCGCCGGCAGAATCACCCTCAACAATGTAAATCTCACAAAGAGCGGGATCTTTCAGTGAGCAGTCCGCCAGCTTGCCGGGAAGGGTGGAGCTCTCCAGCGCGTTCTTTCTGCGGGTCAACTCGCGCGCCTTTCTGGCTGCCTCACGTGCTCTTGCTGCGGAGAATACCTTCTCCAGGATCTTCTTGGCAACGGGGGGGTTCTCCTCAAAATGCTCCGACAGGCTCTCGCCCAAGATCGATTCCACGATTCCCTTAACCTCGCTGTTGCCCAACTTGGTCTTGGTCTGGCCCTCGAACTGAGGATCAGGGATCTTGACCGACATCACCGCTGCCAGTCCCTCTCTGACGTCCTCGCCCTCCAGCGGCGTTTGACCATTCTTGAGCAGCTTGTTTTTCTGCGCGTAATAGTTGATGGTCCGGGTCAACGCGGTCTTGAATCCGGAAAGATGTGTTCCCCCCTCGATGGTGTTGATGTTGTTCACATAGGAGAAGATGTTTTCGGTATAGGAGTCATTGTACTGCAGAGCCATCTCCACGTCGACTCCATTCCTGGTGTTATGCAGATAGATAGGGCGCGGATGCACCGCCTGCCTGTTTTCATTCAAGTAGTTGACGAAAGAAACGATTCCACCCTTGAATTTAAAAAGGTTGGATTTGCCTGTGCCCTCCTCTTTGATCTCAATTTTCAGCCCGCCATTTAAGAAGGCCAGCTCCCTCATTCGTGCCGAGATAACGTCGAAGTTGAACTCTATCTTACTGAAGACCTCCGAATCCGGCTTGAAAGTCGTCTTCGTGCCGGGATGTTTTCCCTTTCCTACCTCTTTGAGTGGCGCTACGGTGCTTCCCCGCTCATATCTCTGAAAATATCGCTTGCCGTCCCGGGTCACCTCCACCTCACACCATTCGGAGAGCGCGTTGACCACGGACACACCCACCCCGTGCAGTCCACCGGAAACCTTGTAGGTCTGATGGTCAAACTTTCCCCCGGCATGGAGCATGGTCATAACCACCTCGAGTGCCGGCTTCTTCTGGGTGGGATGCATGTCGACCGGTATTCCTCTTCCGTTGTCCTCAACCGTCACGCTGCCGTCCTTGCGAAGTTCCACCCTGATGGCATCGCAGAACCCGACCATAGCTTCATCGATACTGTTGTCCACCACCTCGTAGACCAGATGATGAAGCCCCTTGCTGCCGGTATCGCCTATGTACATGGCTGGCCTTCGACGCACCGCGTCCAAGCCTTTTAAAACCTGAATGGTTGTCGCATCGTAGTGATGTCCCATGGGCTCGAGTCCCTCTCCTTTTTGTTTTGACGTATCCATATGGGGTATCTTCTCCCCTCTTAAGATACTACATATTGAGCTTTTTCGCTACTGCAAAACGGAACCTGCCGTCTTGATTTAGTCCCAACGAAAACCGGCTTGGTTGGCAGGTCCCTCAGTTGGTGAACACTATATCCTTTATTACGTTAGCCTTCACTGATTGGTTGAGTTCTTTGATGATCTTCCCTTTGAGAAAAACAAGCTCATTGCGCCAGGAAGCATTCTCCACTCTCACGAAGAGGATCGAGTCCCTCACCCTCAGGGGAGTAGCCTGAGAGGCAATTCGATCACCCACCACCTTGTTCCAGTTTAAAAGGGCAGTCTCTTCCTTTACCCTCCGATCGATTTTCAGTCCCTTCAGGGTCCGAGCCAGGACCTGGCCGATTTTTTCCGGCTGGCGGGATCTTCTAAACATAACCTTTTAATATAATACAAATCAGCCCCGTTGGCAAATCTTTTCTGCCTCTTTCTTGTGGAAATCCCCCCATTTTCCCAACAGCCACGACCCTCCGGCTCGAAGGAAGGTCCGGCGATAAAAAACGGGAAGATCCTCCCCCCTCGGCGGCTCTTCCCATTCTTGGTATATCGCTCGTACGCTTACCTATTCCCTTTTCACTCCGCCAAGCGCAGTGGCATCAAGAGGCACACGTAATCTTCGGAGTCCTTCTTTTTAGTGGAATAGATCTTGGCGGCCGAGATGGGCGAACCTAATTCATACACCACCTCGTCCCCCTCCATTTGCTTCAGCACATCCAGAATGTAGCTGGCATTGTACCCGACATCTATCGGTTCCCCTACGTAGTCGCACGGTAACGACTCCTTGGCTTCGCCTCCCAGATCAAAGTTGGCCGAGGAAAGCTCCAGATTATCTTTCTTTAGGGCGAACTTGACCTGATGAGTGAGGGTGTTGGCCAGAATCGACGTCCTGCGGACCGCGCCGTTCAAGAATTCTTTGTTGACCACCATTTTTTTGTCGTGATCTTTGGGGATCACCTGGTCGAAATTGGGATAGGGCCCTTCAATTAAACGCGAAGCCAACACTGTGTCACCTAAGTTGAAGATTATACTGTTTTCCTCAAAGACTATTCCAACCTCCTTCTCCTCATCTACCAAGAGCTTCATCAAAAGGTTGAGAGCCTTGGGAGGGATGATGACGTCCTCGTGTAGACCTTTCAGCTTGGTGTTCTTTAGAGACATCTTGGCTAACCTGTGTCCGTCCGTGGCCACCATAAGCATGTTGCTGCCCGATGTCTGCCACAGCACCCCGTTTAATGCAGGTCTGGTCTCGTCTGTGGATACCGCAAAAATGGTTTTCTTGATCATCCCCACCAGATCGGTCCCTGCAATCTTTATCTCTTTTGCCAGGTTAACGGTTGGCAGTTTGGGATACTCTTCTGCCGGAATTCCAGACAGCTTGTAACTTCCTCTTTCAGCCTTCAACTCCAGGCGGTTCTCCGATATGTGAATCTCCACGTCACACTCCGGCAGCTCCCTTAAGATATCGTAAAAAGCGCGAGCCGGTATGGTAATGGCTCCCTTTTTGGTGGATCCAATCGGGATCGTGGTTATAACTGAAACGTCTAAATCAGTCGCAGCTAACTTTAGTTTGGAGTTGGAACCCTCAAGAAGCATGTTGGACAACACAGGCAGGGTAGTGCGTGTGGGAACGGCATTCATAACGTTTTGAACACATGAAAAAAGCTGATTTTTGGGTAGTGTGAATTTCATGGCTTCTCCTCTAGTGTAAATTATTTCTAGTTCTCAGCTGATCTTAGGATCGTATAAGTTTTTAACACTATTTAACAAGACTTATAATAAGATAACTATATTCTTAATTATAATAATAAGGTTGAAATGTTGACTATCTTAAATCTACCATTCTAACCTAATATGATCCTTGTGTTTATACCAGAAACCAGAACCACCACTTATTGGGTGGGTTGTTGAAAAGATGTTATCCGTAAACCACCAATAGAAAACAGTTCCTTTCTCCAACTGATTCCAACAGGATTTAAACATAAAGAGCATTTATAATCTCATCCACCTTAAATTTAAGGTGGGGATCCTTTTTTAAATTTTCGGCGACCTGGGTGCAGGCGTGGATCACGGTGGAGTGGTCCCTCCCTCCGAAATGTAATCCGATTACCTTGAGAGAATTGTTAGTTAGACTCCGAGCCAGGTACATGGCCACCTGACGAGCCAGGACAATCTCCTGTGTTTTCCTTTTGGAACACAAAGCTTCACTCGGTAGGTTGCAGTTGGCAGCGACTTTCTTTTGAATCTGATGCATGGTAACCTCTCTGGTGTCGCTCCTTATGGTGTCCTTTAACACCGCCTTCGCCAAATCAACCGTTATCTCCTTTGAGTTAAGTGAGGCATAGGCTAAAAGCCGGATCAACGACCCCTCCAGTTCCCGAATGTTGGAGGTGACATTGTCGGCTATGAAAGTAGCCACTTCTATGGGCATGGTTATGCCGTCGGATTCAGCCTTCTTGTTTAAGATGGCTATCCGGGTTTCCAGATCTGGGGGTTGAATGTCCGTCACCAATCCCTGCTGGAAACGGGACGACAGTCTCTCCTCCACGCCTCTTATCTCCCGGGGCGGACGATCGGAGGTTAACACGATCTGCTTTCCGTTCTGGTAGAGCACGTTGAAGGTGTGGAAGAACTGAACCTGGGTGCTCTCCTTGCCCGCGAAGAATTGGATGTCGTCCAAAAGCAGGATATCCACATTTCGGTAGAGATTGACGAAGTCCCGGGTGGTATTGGAGGTGAGGGAGTTGATGAAATCGCTGGTGAATTTCTCGCTGGTGACGTAAAGCACCTTCGTCCCCTCATAGGCGTCCCGGGCGTAGTGACCGATAGCCTGGGCCAGGTGGGTTTTGCCCAAACCCACACCGCCATACATGTAAAGGGGGTTGAACTTGGTCCTGCCGGGAGCTTCCGCCACCGCCAGAGCGGCTGCATGAGCAAACTGATTGCTGTCTCCCACCACGAACGCGTCGAAGGTGTACTTCCGGTTGAGTCCCATCTCCCCCGGTGCCGCCCGGGCAGAGATGTTTCCCTTAGCTGGCCGATCGAAACTCATGCTCATCTGGGGATGATAGTCCGCCGCATCCTTGGAGACATGAAAGGCCAAAGCAAAATCCTTTTGGGTCACCTCGCGTATGGACTCCTGAATCACACCCAGATAGTGTTCCTGTAACCAATCCGCTACAAATCTGTTGGGGACCGCCACCCTGATCGATCCTTCCGGTGAAGGAAGGCCCCTGGTTGCTTTCAGCCAGGTGCAGAAGCTTTGCTTCTTCAGTCTTTTGCTTAGATGCGAAAGGCACTCTCCCCAAAGCTTTCCGTTATCAACTTCCATGTTGCACGCCCATCCTTCTTACTTAAAGTTTTCCTTCGGTTGAACTTTTCGTTATCAACAACAAACAATTCACATTTGTTGAAAACTTATAATCTTTTACTATAGAGAGAATTATGAGACCTTCAATGGCCTAAAATGGGAAGTTATTCACAATCTAACTCGAACCTTCAACTCCCCTTACCTACTCATTTCTATGGACTTGCAAAAGTTACACAGATTTTCCACATCTTATTAACAGATAATCACTTATGGGTTCTCACTAAACATGATAAACCCCTGGTTTTGTCTTGTCAAGTACTTTTCTGAAATAACCAGAAGAAATTTATAACTTGCACAACGTGACC
The DNA here is from genome assembly GCA_965369445.1 of uncultured bacterium. Classification (GTDB taxonomy): domain Bacteria; phylum Zixibacteria; class MSB-5A5; order MSB-5A5; family SM1-73; genus SM23-73-3. The sequence continues at coordinate 7,607 of CBDUQU010000108.1, forward strand.
CTTTTAGGGAGCGCGATAAGGAACTCATAAACAAAACCGATCTGGCATTCATCACGCCAACAGAAGACTCTCTGTTACGGGAGATTGATTTTCTCTACTGCGTTTTTATATATGAGATTACAATGTGAGATTTTTCCCGTATAGTTAAAGTAGTCCGATTAGGGAGTTGGTCCTTTGGGTCGGCCGCGGGGGAAGAGGCGCTTTGAGTTTTTGTGGCTCAGGTGGGCGAGACGTTCGACCACTGAGGCGTTGACACACAGCCGGGACTTTTCGCTTGACGTAGGTTAAGAAGTCATTTATATTCCAAACTTAAATGAAACCGGAAAGGTGAGAAGGGAGAAAGAATGAAAAGGACATTTCAACCATCAAACGTGAAGAGAGCCAGAGACCACGGTTTCCGAAAGAGAATGTCGACTAAAGCGGGAAGGAAGATTCTCAAAAGGCGCCGGGCCAAGGGGAGAGCCCGGTTGACCGTTCAGGTTAATAAGTAATCTTTGGGATGGGGGCTTGCTCCGGGGTGCGAAAAGAAGGCTTCTCTAAGAGTGTAAGAGTAAAAAAGCCGACCGAATTCCAGCGAATAATCGTCAAGGGAGCCAAGAGGAGAAGTCGGAACTTGGTGGTCTACCGTTTGCAGGGGACTGAAGGACAGAAGTTTGGAATAAAGATCGGCCAAGGCATAAAAAGAGCGGTTGTCAGGAATAAGCTAAAACGGGTCGTAAGAGAGTTTCTGAGGAAGAACAAGGACCAATTTACCAAGGATGAAGGCGTGGTGGTGGTGTGTAAACCATCAGCAGAGGCCGTAAATCCTGAACAGCTAAGAGAGGAGTTGGCGACCCTGATCCGGTTAGGAAAGGGTAACTGATCAAGGCTGGGTTTCGCTAGAGTGGGGAGATATGATGGTAGACAAGACGGAGATTGATCTGAGGAGAGCGATTCGCGCGATGAGAGACGGGGTCAGTAGCCTGGTCGTTTTCTTAATCAGGGTATACCAGGTCACGCTGCGATTCTTCTTTCCGCCATCGTGCAGGTTCCATCCCTCCTGCTCAGAGTATGCCATAGAAGCTCTAAAGAAATTTGGCCCGGTTAAAGGAGGATGGCTCGCGGTTAGAAGGCTTTCCCGCTGCCATCCGTTCAATCCAGGGGGATTTGACCCATTACCTTAGGAGAACCTTGTGGACAAACGGACTATCATAGGCTTCATGCTGATAGGATTGATCATAATCCTCTACCCGCTATACACGGAGTGGATGACCGGAGGGAAGGTTCAGGAGACGCCGGTTGAGCCACGGACGGAGGTGGATACCGTCCGGAGAGCGCCAATCCCGGTCGAGGAGGCAAAAGAGATTCCCCCGACAGAGTCCGAGTTTCCGGCAGCGGGACTGGCGCTCATCGACACACTGGAAGAGGAAAAGACGGTACGTGTTGAGACGGAACTCTACACGGCTGTGTTTTCTTCACGGGGAGGGGTTCTCACGAGCTTCTCTTTGAAAAAATATGAGCACTGGGAGGGTGGGGAAATCCAGCTTCTGCCCTCTGATCCGACCCGCTCGTCGCTGAACCTGAGTTTTCCCGACAGCAATGTCAGCCTGGAGACGTTCAACTTCCGGGTTGATCGGGAGAAGCTAACTTTAGGCCGGGGCGCGCCGAGTGGATCAGTCGTCTTCACCTTGACGACTCGGTCAGGTGTCGAGATCACAAAAAGATATAACTTCTTCGACCGAAGATACGATTTTGAATTAGAATTCGAGATCAGAGGATCAGGCCAATTGGATTTCGGGAGAAAGTATCTTCTTGAATGGGCTTCAGGCCTTAATTCCACGGAAAAGAACCGAAGAGACGATCTGGGATACTTCTCGGCTTACTCCATGATGGGCACCGAGCTCTCCGAGGTTAAGAAGTTTCATCAACCCAAGGGAGCCCAAGTTGGGGTGTTGCAGGAGGTCGGCTCCGGGGAGACCGGATGGGTGGCCGTCCGCACCAAGTATTTTGTGGCCGCCTTGGTGCCGCTCTCCCGAAAGGGGGTGGGATTCTCCGCCTCCGGCAGGAGAAGCTTTACCGTCGCCGAGGGTGAGGAGGTTGAGAACAAAAGGATAGGCGTGTCCCTGGAGATGCCGGTGGAGAGGACGGCCGGCCTTAAGGACAAGTTCATGATCTACGTCGGGCCAATCCACTACCAGACCCTTAGAGGATACAGGGTGGGCTTAGACCGGATCGTCAACTTGGGCTGGAAGATCATCCGTCCCTTTTCCATCGCGATCATGTGGCTATTCGTTAAACTGAACAAGATAATCCCCAACTACGGTCTGGTGATAATTGTCTTCACCATACTGATGAAGACCGCCTTCCATCCTTTAACCCGCAAGAGCACCAAAGCTACCTTGAGAATGCAGGAGCTTCAGCCCAAGATGGCGCAGTTGAAAGAGAAATTCAAAAAGGATCCCGCCCGTTTGAATAAGGAAACCATGAAGCTTTACAAGCAGTCGGGAGTGAATCCTTTAGGTGGATGTCTTCCGCTTCTCTTTCAGATGCCGGTCTTCTACGGGCTCTTCGTGGTCTTCCGCAGCACCATAGAGCTGCGCGGGGCCAAGTTTATCTTCTGGCTCAAGGACCTCTCTCAGATGGATCCATACTACGTTCTCCCCATCGTGATGGCGGGAACCATGTTCTGGCAGCAGAAGATCACCATCAAGGACCCCAAGCAGGCCATGCTGGTCTATTTCATGCCCATTCTGTTTTTCTTCTTCTTTTACTCATTTCCCGCAGGGCTGACCCTGTACTGGACCATGTTCAACATCCTCTCGTTAATAGAGACTTACTATTTCAAGAGCAGGGGGTTACACCCCTCGTCTCTGAAATCTCAACCGGTACCGGCGAAAGGATGATTGGATCAGCGGCATGAACCATACGGTTCATGCCAAGGGATTGAACGGATTCAGCGGATCGGGGGGACGATTCACTTTTTGTTGCTTGAGAGAAGCGTCTCTCCGTATTTTAAGTTTGGAACCTGCGAGGTGCAGCGAATTCGACCCTGGTGGGAGTTACCATCTCCAGGGATTAAGATCGAAGATAACATCGAGGTAAGGAACCGGAGGCCCAAAGGTGAACGTAATGCGTAGATTTGTCGGAAGGGTTGCCGTATTTTGTCTTGTCCTTCTTCTTTCTTTTTCAGTCTCCCGGGCGGACAAGATTTTAATCTACATGGATCTTGGCCAGGTCGATCATCTGAAGGCGTATGGGGTGGCCTACTGGGTTTTAGAGCAGGGAAACAACGTGGAGTGGCTGTTAAACTACCGCGGTGGGTCGTTTA
>CBDUQU010000109.1:0-10826 GCA_965369445.1 uncultured bacterium
ATGATGAAGCTCCGGATGTTGTACTGCTCTTCGGATGTGCCGTGGTCGATTTTCACCTTCTCCGCCTTAGTCTCCACCGATATGATCCCCAGTCTGGAGATGTGCTGCCCTAAGGAGAAGTCCGCTCCGAGCCTTCGTTGGGAGAACTCACCTGTCTTTTCGTGGTCATCAAACAGCTTTCTGCGATCGTCGCGATAGAAGATATTGAGTTTGTAGGTTAAGTAGGTTTTGAATATGCGATCAGCTTTGAAGTTCAACTTATAGATCTGCTTCCTCTCGCCGTATTGGGCGTGGGTGGTTACCCGGTTTCCCACACCAAAGACGTTGGCGTCCACAAACTGCAGGAACCCCTCCGTCTGGTACTCATCATCATAGTGCGCGCCGACTCTGATGAGGCTGAACTTCTTTTCCTTGACTTTCAGCTTCAGCACGATCTCCTCACCGGTGGGATGCGTGGAGAAGTTGACCTTCTCGAATAGACCGGTACTGTGAATGTTGGATATGCCCGAATTGACCTTGTGCCAGTTGAACGGTTCGCCTGCCTTCTGGGGGAAGTTTCTCATCACCATCCAGTTTCGGGTTCGCCTGTTTCCGGAAAGGTCGATGCGAGAGATATCCCCTTCATTTATTTTCACCTCCAGCCCGGCAGAGGTAGAATCATAGCTGGCCTCCTCGACATGGGCCAGACTATATCCGTCCCCATGGTAAATTGCCGCGGTCGAATCCAGAATCCGCTGCACATCATTATGGTTGAACACCTCCATGGGGCGAAAGTCGACCCGCTGGAAGAGGATGGAGTCGGGGTAGATGGTATTGTTTTGAAAAGATATCCCTTTCAGTGGAGGATTCTCGGTCAGGCGGAAACAGAGGGAATACTCGTGCGACCCCATGGTCTTGAGCCAGGCATGGACATCGGAGAAAAGACCGCAGGCATATACTTTCTCCAGATCCGATTTGATTTGATCTACGGTGACGTAACTTTCGGGTCTGATTCTTGTGAGTTCCCGGATGAAGTCAGTCTCGATTTTATCATTACCTTGAAAGTCCAATTCACATATCTTAAACTCAGGAGAGTTGGATTCTGATCCCCCGGGATTGGCCTCGGAGATGATCGTTCTTATTTTAGAAATCAGGCCTTCTGCGGTGGCTTCTCCTGCGGCGATAAGCTCGGCTACTCGGTCAAAATCCATGGAGGAGAACTCAGAGATATCCGGGGTGATTCCAAGGTCCGCCTTTCCCAGTTCCTCTCTTTGCTTCGGCAGCGACATGATGGTGGTAGCCTGGTTGGCCACATCCAGCGCGGTCTTGATCCTGTCCGCGGGGAGGAGGGGGGAGACGGTATTGACCGCGATAACCACGTCCGCCCCCATCTCTTTGGCCACGTCCACCGGTATGGGATCCACCAACCCCCCGTCTACCAGTAGCCTTTCTCCCGACTCCACCGGGCTGATGGCTAAGGGAATGGCCATGGTGGCCCGCAGCGCTTCTGCCAGATCACCCGAATCAAGAATCACCCTCTCCCCGGTCACCAAATCTGTGGTCACGGCCCGGAAGGGAATCCTCAGATTGTCGAAGCTGGAGTAGGGTTTCTTGAACCATCTTGACGTCAAACTGGCCCGCATGCATAGATTAGTGAAAAGATTGGTGAGCTTCTGACCCGAGGTGAGAGCGGTAGGTATGTATGGTTTCAGCCCATCTAAGCGAAACCGAAAAAGCGAACCCTCCTTTTCCTCTCTTTGGGAAAGAAAAAGCGAGAGCCTTGGAGGTGTATCGATCAGAAGGTCGTTCCAGTCGATGTCCTTCGTAATTCTCTCCAACTCTTCGGCCGAGTATCCTGCCGCATAAAGCCCGCCTAAGATTCCTCCCATGCTGGTGCCGGCGATAAAATCGATGGGTATCTTCTCTCTTTCGAAAACCTTCAAAATCCCGATCTGCGCCAGTCCTCTGGCTCCTCCTCCGGATAGAGCCAGACCGACTTTAGGTCTTCTGGTGGCTATCTCCAGAGGGAAGGAGACCTCCCTTCCCGAGCGCTTGAGAAAATCCAGGTGAATCTCTATGCTGTCCTTTTCGAGGGCGAACTCCGGCGCTGCCGAAGAATGATGGCACCAGCCCAGAATAACATACAAAACCCCGATTAAAATTGTCTTCGAAAGTCTCATAGCCTCACCGTACAAAATATGACCACTCGAACTGCGAAAAGCAAGATAAATGTAAGACTCAGGCACTGCATTCTCCCCGTTTCGCGTAGGGGAGCCTTCAGGGTTCCCCAGCCAAGCCATCCTTCGACATCCCGCCTTGGGCGGGAGACGAATGTAAAGACTTCGTTAAGCGGGACAGCTGCAGATACTGCTCCCGATTCGAGGGGAAAGCGAATATACCACACGCAGCAATTATGGCTTGATTTTTGACACAATATTTGCTATCAAGTAGTCGTCCGAAACATCAGCGTTGCACATCAAGTATCAGAAAAGTGTTTTAACCCGGTGAAGCCGGCTCTGGAGACCTCAGGTATTCTGAGAAGCATGGCCGGTATTGGAGAACTTTCAAAGGAGAGAATCTCTTCTGGTGAACCTAAAGAATCATAGAGGGTGCAAACTGCCTTTACCCGATAACAGCAGGCTATTCTCAAGGATTGCCGCCACATACGATTTCTCAAATCATCTCCTCAGCTTGAATATCGACAAGAGATGGCGAAGAGAGCTGGTCAGGTGTGCCGGTGCAAAACCTGGAGACAGAATACTCGACATTTGCACCGGCACCGGTGACGTGGCCATCCGGTTTGCCCAAAACGATGAGATAGGAGAGATCGTGGGCATTGACCTCTCGGAGGAGATGCTTCGGATTGCCAGGAGAAAGACGAAAAGAAACGGACTTGGCAGGCGGATAACCCTGCTTGAAGGAGACGCCCTGCACCTTCCGTTTGAGGACAATCGCTTCGACACCGCCACCATCGCATTTGGCCTGAGAAACATCGAGCATCACCGGAAAGGAATCTGTGAGATGGTGAGAGTACTGAGATATGGCGGGCAACTTCTGATACTCGAGTTCTCCCCTCCCGGTAACGATCTCTTCGGAATCTGTTACAGGTTGTGCCTCAACACGATCATTCCCGCAGTTGGAGGAGTAATATCGGGTTCGACCAGGGCTTATCGATATCTATCTTCATCCATTGCCGGCTTTCCCAAGCCGGATCAAATCATAAGACTGATGAAAACAGAGGGATTAAAAAAACTCTACTCTAAAAGATTGACCGGTGGGATAGCCTATATACATCGAGGTGAAAAATGATTGGTATACTATGGCTCGTTACTGCACCTAACATGAAATTTGACGTTAGTCCCGGTGGGAGTGGAGCTAAGCCAAATGCCTTTCCTCCGCTTCACAAATCCACAGAACGCCAGATCGCGAGAAAACCCCCATTTTGGTAGCTGCTCTGGTTTTAGGGGGCGGAATTGGAGTAAGGACAGGTTCAATATGAAAGCAGGAGCACATTAGGATATGGAAATACAATTACTTAAGGACATCGTTATCATAGTTGGACTATCGATTGTTGTTATCTTCATATGTCATCGAATTCGAGTGCCAGCAATTGTAGGATTCCTCTTGACCGGGATATTGGCAGGACCTCACGGAATGGGGTTGATAAAAGCGGCTCACGAAGTTGAAGTTCTGGCTGAAGTCGGGATGGTGTTGTTGCTTTTTACTATTGGAATCGAGTTCTCACTTAGAAACCTGTTGCAAATCAAGAAATCAATTCTGATAGGCGGTTCGCTTCAGGTGTTGCTAACCGTTTTGGTTACTTTTGTCATAGCCAGGCAAATCGGTCAGCCCTTTGGGCAATCGATCTTTATAGGATTTCTTATATCCCTCAGCAGCACGGCCATTGTGCTCAAACTCATGCAGGAAAGGGCTGAAGTCGATAGCCCCCACGGACGGACTTCTCTTGCCATCTTGATCTTCCAGGATGTCATTATTGTTCCAATGATATTGGTCACGCCTCTGCTGGCCGGAGCGGCAGGGAATTTAGGCCAATCCCTCTTCGCTCTTGTGGCCAAAGGGATTGGAATCATTCTGTTGGTGATGGTTGGTGCTAAATGGCTTGTGCCACAGGCATTGTATCAAGTCGCCCGGACGAGAAGCCGGGAGCTTTTTTTGCTGAGCATTGTGGTAATTTGTCTGGCGGTTGCGTGGCTGACTTCCAGTGCGGGGCTTTCCCTTGCGCTGGGTGCATTTTTAGCAGGATTGATCATCTCTGAATCTGAATACAGTCATCAGGCATTCGGCAATATTTTGCCCTTCCGGGATCTCTTTATAAGTTTCTTTTTTGTCTCCATTGGCATGCTGTTAGACCTCGGTTTTCTTTTCCGGCAGCCAATGCTCATTGCGCTGATTGCTTTGGGCGTTTTAGCCTTAAAAACCATCATCGCTGGCTCTGTAGCCGTTTTATTAGGATTCCCACTTCGAACTACGATTTTGGTGGGATTTGCACTCAGTCAGGTTGGTGAATTTTCTTTCATTTTGTCTAAGACCGGTGTTGAACATGATCTGCTTGCTGCAAACATTTTTCAGTTGTTTCTGGCCGTTTCTGTGGTGACCATGGCGGCGACACCGTTCATCATAGCCCTGGCGCCTCGCATAGCAGATCATATCTTACGGCTGCCGCTGCCGAGAAGACTGAAATCGGGCTTCTATCCCGGGGCCGAGAGGAAGGTCGCGACCAAGAAAGACCACCTTATCATCATTGGCTTCGGAGTGAACGGTAGAAATGTAGCCCGGGTGGCCAGAGCAGCCGGCATTCCCTATGTGGTCATTGAAATGAACCCCGATACGGTGAGGAGCGAACAGGCAAGGGGTGAGCCGGTTTATTATGGCGATGCAACCCAAGAGCCGGTGCTTCAGCACGCACACATCAAAAACGCAATGGTCGTGATTGTGGCAATCGCCGACCCTGCTGCCACCCGCAGAATTACCGAAATCTCCCGGAGACTTAATCCAAAAGCTCACATCATCGTACGAACGCGTTATCTCCAGGAAATGAAGCCCCTGTATGAGTTAGGGGCCACTGAGGTTATTCCGGAGGAGTTTGAAACCTCAGTGGAGATCTTCTCTAGGGTCCTGGCGAAATATCTTGTCCCCAGAGACGAGATTGAGAAGCTTGTGGCCGAAGTGCGCTCAGACGGTTACCAGATGTTTCGAAGCCTTTCCTCAGAGTCGGTATCTTTTTCGGGTTTGAAAATTCAGCTTCCGGATGTTCAGGTGTGTGTTGTTCGAGTTGATGAAGCATCACCTCTAGCTGGAAAATCGTTGGCTCAAATTGAGTTGAGGAAGAAATACGAAGTTGCCGTTCTGGCGATACGTCGAGACTCAAGAATATTGACCAGCCTTGACGGGGAGATGCTGCTGGCTGCCAACGATGTGCTTTTTGTTCTGGGGCCGCCGGATAAAATCGCCCTGGTCGCCAACTTGTTTCGAAGTCCAAAAGAAAGAGGGAAGGCACAGTGTGACTAACAGGAAGTCATCAGACGTCCTTCAGCCCGCGGCTTCATGACAAGCCCCTGGAAAGGGCGGGTCCAGAAAACCTCCAAAGTTCGGGCGGCCCATTGTCACTCTTAACCAGGCAGAGGCTCTCTTCGATTCCTTCCCCGGCCCATGAAAAGTTCAGGGCAGTGGGGAAAGATGAATTGCCAAAGGGGGTTCCGATTGCAGGACAGGAAATGAACGAAAAAAACGGTTTTGGTGTCGACCCAAAAGACCGCTGCTTAATACAAAGAAGGTGATAAAATGCCAAAAATTGAAACTCGCAATATGGACCTGACCACAGAATACTTCGTCGGAACCTGCAGTCACGTGGATGAATCGGATGAAACAGATGCCGTCGCCAAGAGAAGGATCAAATGGTTCCGAGACATGCATAAAAGAGGTTTACGGGTCAAGGTGGCTCTTCTGGATGAGAAGCAGATCGGCTTTCTGTACGTTATGCCCATCGAAATATGCCCCTGGGGACCTCTGGGAGAGGATTTGATGGTCATTCCGTGCCTGGTTGTTCTGGATAAAGAGAAGAATCAGGGTGCAGGCTCAGCGCTGGTTGCCGAGGTGGAGGAGGAAGCCCGGCGTCAAGGTAAGAAGGGAATTGTCACCACAGGATATTATAGTGATTTCTGGTTCATGCCGGCACCGTTTTTCGAGAGGCTGGGTTTCTCGGTGGTAGGGGATATCAGGAAAGTAACGGCCGAGGGGCAGGAAGAATATCTGAACAAAGAGGCATTACTGTGGAAGGTATTCGATTCTTCCGCCCGGCCACCAGAATCCCTTAAGCCCAACTACCGGTTCAAGCCCGTTCCCGGCAGGGTGGTAGTTGACCTCTTCTGGAACACATTCTGCGCCACCAGTAACGGAGAGGCTCAACGCGTCCGGGAAGTTGCTGTCGAGTTTGGTGATTCGGTCGTGCTCAATGAATATTCTGCTGACGATCCAGCCATTTTCCGACAATATCAACTTCCGCGCGGAATCTTTGTCAATGGTCGGGAGATCGGATGGGGGTATGAGGCACCCAAAGACGGCATCCGCAAGGCTATCTCTGAAACGGTAGGCAAAAGTAAATCCTGAGTGTCTCGAGGCTGAGATTTTAGGAGATAACGGTACATGACCGGGAAGTCGGAAAGGAGCAGAATTATGGGTGAGGGAAAGATAGAAAAATTCCAAAAAGAGAGAGAAAGACTTAACCAAATAGTGATGAAATACGTCGGAACCAACATCAAAAGATTTTTCAGCATCGACTCGCAGGTCTATCGCCAAGGTGCACTGCCGGTCAAGACAAAGGAGCTTTTGGGTCTGGTCTCTTCATTGGTGCTCAGATGCGACGACTGCGTGAAATACCACATCATCCGGTGCCACGAGGAGGGCCTGAAGGACGATGAGCTTGACGAGACCCTTGCTATCGGTCTGGTGGTGGGCGGCTCCATCACCATCCCCCATCTGAGAAGAGCTCTCGAAGCTTGGAATGAGTTGAAAGCGGCAGAGTGACGCCAGGACGGAAAAAGGGGACAAGGAAGGTTGTCACTCGCCGCTGGAATGGTCGATCGCTGGGTTGGGTTACCCTTCTTCACGTGTTTCAATCGAGCAGTGATTATTTTGACCGGGGGGCTTGACTTTCAAACTTCTTTTGCGTAGTTTTAACGGGGAAGAATTCCCTTGAATAAGGGTTCATCGGGTTGAGGAGGACAATTATTCAAACTCCTGCGGGAGATTAGTCTTCAAAAATACCGGCTCGCAGATGCAGGGTTAAGCCCTATTTGCGGATGACGATAATGATAATGGGCTCATCGGGATGGGCATTTTTGACGAGAACATGGACATCAGCCAGCGTGCCGTAAGCGAAAAATCATTTGCACGTTTTCACCATGAAAACCATTACTGAACAACTGACCTATAATGCTGAGGATTTCAAGCAGGTTGCTTCAGAGTACCTGTCGCTGATTGCCAATGCAGCCAACGTTGAGGTCGCCCGGGAGCGTTTATTCAGGAGAATCACTCAGAACCAGTTCGACACCTACGCCGATCAGAGCGAGCTATCTGAGGGAAGGGTGATTCGCGCACGGGACAGCACTCGAGCCGTGCGCTCAATCCTAAAGGCCCGTTCTGATCGCCTGGCAGGTTTCAGCGTAATCCAAGCTATATACGACATAGTCAAAGACATTCCCCGCCCCGAGCTGGAGCCAAGCTTCTATACGGACTTAGTCTACATGTTCATGGGCATGGCGGGTGAGGGGCCGGTATCAGCCCTGGGGCCATTCTATCTCAGAGATGATCTTGAAGGCCGCGGGGCGGCAATCGTCCGTTCCAGGGAACTGGATAAGCTGTGGCATGTGGTGGAAGGGTGGATGGACAGATATAAACACGGCCTGCAAGAGGACGTGATAGAAAGACGCAAAAAACGTCGGCAGCAGATAATGTCCCAGCTTGGCGGTACTGAAAACGACTGGAACGACTGGAAATGGCATGTGCGCAACGTAATCAAAAGGCCAACGCAATTGCACCAGTTCATACCCCTAACCCACGCTGAACAGAAGGCACTGAAGCTGGTGGAGGAAGCAGGCCTGCCGTTCGGCATCACGCCCTATTATCTTTCCCTGATGGACGAGGAAGGCGAACACGATCGCGCGGTGAGAGCACAGGTCATCCCGCCGGAGTCTTACGTTGAGGTTATGGCAAACCAGAAGGGGGATTTCGAGTGCTCGTTCGATTTCATGTTAGAGAAGGACACCAGCCCCATCGATTTAGTCACCAGGCGCTATCCCGCTATCGTAATCCTGAAGCCTTATAACACCTGTCCCCAGATATGTGTTTACTGCCAGCGCAACTGGGAGATCGATGAGGCCATGTCGGCTGGTGCGCTTGCCCCTCAGGAGAAGATCGATCAGGCTATCCAGTGGATTGCCGATCATAAGGCCATAAAAGAGGTGTTGGTGACCGGCGGCGACCCGGCTGCGCTGGGCGATGAAAAGCTCTTCGGCATACTGCAGCAGGTGGCGGGGATTGAGCACATTCAGCGGATCCGCCTTGGCACTCGTACCCCGGTGACCGTGCCCATGCGAATTACCGACCAGTTCGTTGAGCGTCTCAGCAGCTTAAGGAAACCGATGCTGCGGGAGGTATCCGTAGTAACCCACGTTGAACACCCTTACGAGGTCACGCCGGAGATGTTCGAAGCTGTGGAAAAGCTCCGGGCGGCCAGAATAAACGTCTATAACCAGATGGTTTACACGTTTTACGTTTCACGCCGATTCGAGGCGGCCTTGCTCAGGGGGCTTCTGAAACGCATCGGCATCGAACCGTACTATACCTTTAACACCAAGGGCAAGGAGGAGACGGCAAACTACCGGGTTCCCATAGCCAGGCTGATGCAGGAGCAGAAGGAGGAGGCACGCCTTTTGCCCGGGTTGACCCGCACCGACGAGCCGGTTTACAACGTTCCTGCACTCGGCAAAAATTACCTCCGGGCAATGCAGCACCGCGAGGTCATATCTCTGCTTCCGGACGGCTCGCGCGTATATGAGTTTCATCCTTGGGAGAAGAACATCAGGGAACAGAAATCCTATGTGGGCATTGACGTTCCCATCCTCGATTACCTGCAGAGGTTAGCCGACATCGGCGAGGACATCTCTAAGTACGAGACCATCTGGTATTACTTCTAAATTCCTGTCTTTTTTCGCATCCGTTCGCCCAGCAATCTAATTCGAACTTGCTTTCGAGATCAGATTAGCTATATTTTGTGTGAGAACACAAATATCTCAGAAACTGGTACTTTTATCGGGAAGAGACTGCTTCGAAGAACGGCACAAGCACGCTGTCTGGGGCGCTGATTAGGCGAGCTTCGCCAGCGGCACTGAAAGGAACAAGAAATGGAGAGGATAACCAGATTCTGCTGGGTTATAGCCCTCGCTTTGACTCCCACAGTCTGCTTCTCTTGGGGGGAAAGCAAACATCCAATCAGTGAACTGCTGATTCAGAGGGTTTACCTGGACACAAATTACGTCTTTTGTGGCTCCGATGCATACTGGGGTACAAATGTCTTTGGGCTTTTTGTTTTCGACCGGAGGACGGAAACGTGGACTAACTATCCTCACCTGCGACGAGTGAAGAATATCGAAAGAGAAGGCGATTTCGTTTACGTTACATCTTCCAAAGGACCGCCACTGGCGTTCAATCGGCTAGACGGTTCCTTCGAAGAAGCCGCCAGGGAAAAAGTGCATTTCATGAGGGAATTCACAGTCGACGGCGTACCTTATCGAGTTTTCCGTGATTCTATAATTGTGGGGAACACTCCGAATGCTGCGGCGCACACACCCTCGTCGGAGCTAATTCCAGAGCCCACCGGCATCAAGCCAATACCCAACGTATTGAATCCTATCTTCAGTCACCCGGTAGTACACCAGAACAAAATCTATATGCCATATGATTTGGGTCTCGCTGTAACATCCACTTACACCGACGGGATAGCTGCCTTCGATATTGTTGAAAATACATTTCAGTTTTATGGGAGTGAAATTTTCAAAGGGACAGTCACAGGTAGTTTCGTTTATGATTCCTTAATTATATTCCCTACGGCAAGGTTCATATATGAGGCCAATGCTCGACCTGCCGCGGGGTTTGTTGCCTTTAGCCCCGCAGACTCCACTTTTTCCCTATGGAGGGAGTTGCCCTTGCCCGATGAGGCTTTAGCCATATTTCAGGTTGCGCAGGATGAGAGAGAATACTGGATAGGGACGGATAGAGGGGTTTTTCGCATAGACAAAAAGACCGGGGCAACCAAGCATTATCAGATAACAAAAGGAATCGTCAATAAAGATGGCAGAAACGTTCATTATCCTTGCGGCAGTTCCGGAGAGCGTTCCTCACAGGTGGCAATGGAACTGGACAAGGGTGCAGAGGTGCAGATATTGGGAGTATTAAATGAATGGTGCGAGATCAGACCGCCAGCGAGAATTACCGGACAGATCGATGCAGAGTATGTGGAGCAAGTGATCGTGCGAGAAGACATCCATAAGAGAATCGCCAAGTTTAGACCGTTGAAGACGGGGGAGACTATTCCAGTGACAATTCCCGGTGGCGAGCCACTGATACTCGACGCTCACTCTCTAGAAGAACAGGTGTATGAAGTAGTAGGCCGGCACAGCAGAAAAGGCGAAGTGACATCGTATAAGGTATCACTCCCCACGGCATGGATCGATATGAAAGGCCTCATCTTCCAACTGGGTGAAGTGGAAGAGAGGTGACAGGCTTAACTAACCTTTGCGGGCTATTCACGAGGGTACCGGGACTGAATC
>CBDUQU010000110.1:0-10783 GCA_965369445.1 uncultured bacterium
TTTTTCTTGCCAAATTACCATTATGATTCATACGAAACTTGTGAACGTGTTTCTGGTGGAGATCAGAGGGTCCAGAAGGGAGGGTTGAGGCATCGGGATTACGGAAACCCCATACCGGCCCCCTGCAGGCCTGTAGGACGTCTGGGCGTCCAGGACAAAGTCCCGATGCAACTGTGAAGGAATCTGGTTGCGTCAGGATTACAACGACCCTAACGCCACCTACATTTCAGATCACCCTTCCCACGATCAGTCCCAAGGTCAAAAGAAGGCCGGTAAAGAGATGTGTCTGAATGGTCTTCGCTTGAGCGGGGATAAGTTCAGCTATCTTGTCGTAGTTTGATTTCAGGGTCCTGACAGCGCTGACGGCCAAAGGAAGTGTCAAGAAGGAAACCAAGGCGAATGGAGTCACCATTCTGAAAAGCACGCTTCCGCCTATTACCAGATAAGTGGATGCAATTAAAAGATAGTAACCGTAAACCGCCTTTCTCTTTCCTAACCTCACCACCAGGTGCTTTTTGTCTACTGCCTTGTCCGCCTCATAATCCGGGAATTGGTTGATGTACAGAATGGCGGCTACCAGAAAGCCGATGGGGAGCGACATCCAGAAGACAGGCCAACTTACGCTGTGCGCTTGGACGAAGTAGGATCCGATTATGGTTAGCGTGCCCAGATTCAAGCCGACCACAAGCTCGCCCACGCCCCGATACCCGATGAGCACCGGAGTGGCGGTATAGAGAAAGCCGCTCAAAAGTCCGAAGATGCCCAGGTATAAGACCAGATTCCCCGGGGTGATCGCGTTCAAATAGAGCCCCATGACGGAACCAAGACCGAAGAACAAAAACGAACCGATCAACATGTGCTTCGCCGGAATCAGTCCGTTTTGAATTACCCGGCTTCCTCCGGAAAAAGGCGTGAGGCTGGTGTTGATATCGTCGTTTCCGGTCTTGTGATCGTAATAGTCGTTGGCCAAGTTCGTTCCTGCGTTGAAGAGGGGAACGCCCACCAGCACCAGGATGAACTTATACAGGCTGAATTTCCCGGTCATGTTCCAGGCCAAGGCGGTTCCAACCAAAACCGGGATGGCACTGGCGGTGAAAAACGGGGCTCGTATGCCCTTAATCCATTTCTTGACGAACTCCTTCATTGCAGGAGACCTTCTGTTTTTTCATTAACCCACGGTGCTGGTCTGGGTCTGATCAGTTTCGTTCTGAGGCTCCTCGGAAACCGAACTCACCTTCACCTCTTGCTTGCAGTCGGTCTGGGGGTCTTCCTTCTCCGGAATCCTTAAGCTTGGGACCACCTTTTTTATCTCCTCCACCGGTATGTGCCCCAGCCGAATCAGGGAGGCGTCTTCGCCGGAGACGTCCAGCACGGTAGAAGGAAGGAAGACGTTCGACTTGCCTCCATCTATAATCAGCTCCACTCTTCCGTTAAAGAAATAGAAGACTCTGTTTGCCGCCACACAGCTTTTCTTTCCAGAGATATTGGCGCTGGTGGCGGTGATGGGTACTCCAGTCTCCTCCAGAAGCTGTGCAATCATATTGCTGGGAGACACCCTTACCCCCAGCTTGTCACCCTTGGCCAGCACTACCGACAGCTTGGAGGAGGTACATTTGAATACCAGGGTTAAAGGCCCGGGCCAGAATTTCTCCATGAGCTTTTCGGTGTCCGGGCTTACAAAGTCGACTATCCTCCGGGTTTGCTGCGCTCCTTTCAGGAAGACGGAAATAGGTTTGGATCTATCCCTCCTTTTAATCCGGTAGATCTTTGCCACCATCTCCTCATTATAGGCGTCGGCGCCCAGAGCATAAACCGTCTCGGTGGGAAACGAGACTATGCCGCCGCCCTTTATCACCTTGGAGATCTCGGATATGACGTTTTTGTCGGGATCGTCCTGGTCGCCCGGTAACATTTTGGTATTGATTAACAAAGTACGTCCCTGTATTTTGTTTTTTAGAAAAGAAGCCCGTTTAAGGTTCTATTTCCACCTCCACCACCCAGCTTTGACTGTATCCTAATCTTTTTATCTTTCTCAGAAGAGAATCTGCCTCCTTTTTCGTCTCACAGTTCCCTGCTCTCACCCAGTAGTAGGGAGCCTTGTATTCAATATAGGTCTGCTCCGAAAGCTCATCCGCCACCGATTCGGCCACCTGTTTGGCTTCATCCGGGTATTTGGTGGCGAAGAACTGCACCCGGTGAACCTTCTGCAGGAAGGGGACCTCGGTCTCGGGTGATTCCTCCAACGTAAGGTTGTTATCCTTGTTTAACTCTACAGTCTTCTTGCTTCTGCCCGGAGGCTCTTCTTCTGTAACGATCACCCGATCCTGCGGAAAGCCCAGGGGGTCGAACTGATCCTCTGCTTTGGTCCTCTGGTCCTCTTCGGTGGTTTTCCAGGGTCGAAAGCCGCAGTTTGTGAAAACCAAGAGACAGAACAGAAGACAGATACAGAGTCCCCTGGCTCTCATAGGTACTTCTCCAGGTCCTTATCCCGGCTGAATTCGGCAAGAAGCTCCCTTACGTCCTGCACCCTGGTCTTGTGGGCCACAAAGACTATGTCGTCCGTCTTTACTATCACCAGGTCTGATACGCCCAAAGCCGCTATTATCCCGTCGGAGTCGTTGACGATGGTGGTCTCGTAAGTGTTCATGGCCCGGGCCATTCCAACGATAACGTTATGCCCCCGGTCTTTGTCCTTTATCCTGTCTAAGGCCAGCCACGATCCGATGTCGTCCCAAACCATATCTCCCTTAATCACCAGGGCGTTCTCCGCCTTCTCCAACACGGCGAAGTCTATGGAGATGTTTTCCAGACGTTGGTAAAGCTCCTCTTTTGCTGCGTCTTCGTTGTCGGTGCCCACGTGCTTGGAGTAGTTATCCAACTCCGCGTACATGTCGGGCATGAACTTCTTCAATGCTTCGAGGATGGCCGACACCGACCAGATGAACATTCCGCTGTTCCAGAGATGTTTTCGATCGTAATAGTACTCCTGTGCCACGATGCGGGAGGGTTTTTCCTTGAACTTTTTTATGTTGTAGACTAGGATGTCGTCGAAGCTATCGTAAAGCTCTGCAGACTCGATGTATCCGTATGCCGTCTCGGCCCGGGTGGGGGTGATGCCTATGGTGATCAAATGTTCTCCCTCTTCGGCCAGCTTGGTGCCCACCTCTAAGATCTTCAGGAGTTTCTCCCGGGGTTTGATGATGTGATCGGAGGAGAGGACCACCATGGTTGCATCCGGGTCCGTTTTCTTGAGATGAATGGCCGCTATCCCGATGGCCGCGCAGGTATTTTTCATGGCGGGCTCAACGATCAGATTCTCTGTTTTAAGGTAATCCACCTGTCTGAGAATCGCTTTTTTTATGTTCTCGCCGGTAACCACCTTAGTTCTCTCCACCGGGATGAAATCCTTGATGCGATCGATGGTCTCCTGGAGCATGGTTTTTCGAGAGATCAGGTGCAAAAGCTGTTTTGGGTGCTGGGTTCGAGAAAGAGGCCAAAATCTTTCGCCTCTTCCCCCGGCTAAGATGACTGCATAATTCAAAGCGTCACCCCCGGAAAAGGGTTAGAACGAGATCTATCCACGACATCACAACTCATCTACCCGACTGGCAGTCAATTTATTACAAAAGCTTAAGCTTGTCAATAAAAACTTTCCCGGAAGTTAGGATATCGTATCAGGATCAGATATCTGGTACAATCCCATTAAACGGGTATAGTCAAACCGGTTGGCGAAAAGTCTTGAAAATGAACTTCTCCTGTTGTATATTAGATCAGTTGAAAGAAATCTTAGCACAAAGGAGTCTACTTGGAGAGATTATGGGCGCCCTGGCGTGAGAAGTTCATCCTCTGCGAGAAAGAGCCCGGCTGTTTCCTTTGTCGAACCTCAAGGGAGAAGCAGGATCGGAAAAACTTAATTCTCTTTCGCGGGGAGAAGTGCTTCGTCATCCTCAATCGTTATCCTTACAATAACGGCCACCTGATGATCGCTCCCTTTCGTCACGTGGGCAAGTTAGAAGAGCTAAGAGATGAGGAGCTAACCGAAATCTGGAAAACAGCGCAGCTTTGCGTTAGAGCACTCAAGTCGGGGTTGAAACCGCAGGGGATAAACTTGGGTATGAACTTAGGTAAGGTCTCTGGAGCGGGAGTGGGGGACCATATACACCTGCACATCGTCCCCCGCTGGCAGGGCGACACCAACTTCATGCCCATCTTTGCGGAGACCAAGGTGATCTCTGTGGGACTTTCCAATACCTACCGACTTTTGAAAAAGGAATTACGAGAAATAGACAAAAAGCACTCAAAGCGGCGGTCGGCGGGCCGCCGACGGCGGACTTAAATGAAGATTCCAAGAAAAGAGGAGCTTCTAAAGCTCCAGGCTCAGTACAAGACCGACAAGAAGATCGGAGAGGCTTTAGGGGGGGTGCCGGAGTATCTGGTGGCGTACTGGAGGCGGAAGAAAAATATCGGCCGGTATTCTCTCGCCAAGTACTCCAAGGAGCGAATCAAGGATCTGTGGGAGACCTATGGAAATGACGAGAAAGCCGGAGCGGAGTTGGGCATCTCCAAGTCGGGCTTCTATAAGTGGCGGAAGATATACGACCTGATGGAGAAACCCAAGATGCTCAAGCACCAACAGTTGGAATTCTCCTTAGCCGGGCAGCCGGGTGTTTCAATATCAGGGCGTACCCTGGTCGAGCAGGGCGCCGGAACGCAGACCATGGCACAGAAACTTCTGGCCCAAAAGGCTGGAAAGGCTCAGACCCAGGTGGGAGAGATCGTAAACGTGGAGCCGGATCTGGCCATGAGCCACGACAACGCCGGCTTGGTGATAAAACAGTTCAGGCAAATCGGGCAGGAGAAGGTCTGGAATCCGAATAGAATCGTCATCCCTCTGGATCACCGTGCTCCTGCAGAATCGGAGAAAACCGCAACAGCACACAAGTCCATCCGGGAGTTTGTAAAGGAACAGAAGATCAAAAACTTCTATGACATAAGGGAGGGGATCTGTCATCAGGTGGTGATAGAGAAGGCCCACATTATGCCGGGTGAACTGGCGGTGGGGACCGACTCTCATACAACCTCCTATGGCTGCCTGGGCGCTCTGTCCACCGGGATAGGCGCCACCGAGATGGCGGCTCTGTGGGCCACCGGAAAAATCTGGCTTAAGGTGCCGGAGTCGATAAAGATAGTAATTCGGGGACAGATGCCTAAAGGCGTCTACGCCAAGGACGTGATTCTTTACATCATCGGGGAGCTTACCGTGGAGGGGGCAAGCTACAAGTCGGTTGAGTATTATGGAGAGACAGTAGGCAAGATGTCTATCTCGGAAAGGTTCACCGTTTGTAACCTCTCCATGGAGATGGGGGCCAAATTTGCGGTGGTTCCGTTTGACAAGATCACCAAAAGATATCTTGCCTCTCTAAGTGGCCGGAGGTATGAGCCGATATTCTCCGACCGGAACGCCCTCTTCGAGAGGGAGTATGAGTTCGACGTGAGTCGTCTCGAGCCCCAGATTGCCTGTCCTCATAATGTGGATAACGTGAAGCCGGTGAGCGAGGTTAAAGACACAAGGGTAGATCAAGTGGTGTTGGGTTCCTGCACCAACGGGAGGCTGGACGACTTAGAGGTGGCGGCAAGAATGTTGAAGGGTAAAAAGGTTCATCCGGACGTGAGAATGCTCATTTTACCCGCGACCAGAACGATTTACGCACAGGCCATGAGAAAAGGATACCTCAAGACTTTCTTGGAGGCCGGCGCCGTTATTCTGAATCCCGGATGTGGACCCTGTCTGGGTGCGCACCAGGGAATCATGGCGGCAGGGGAGAGGTGCCTGGCCACTACCAACCGAAACTTCAAGGGGAGAATGGGATCGACGGAGTCTGAGGTCTATTTAGCCAGCCCCGCTGTGGCAGCCGCCACCGCGATGAAAGGAGAGATTGCTGACCCCAGAGAGGTGGCAAGACGATAGCAGGTTCAAGATAAAAGATGCGAGGTGCAAAATTTTGGAGATTGCTTCGTCCCGCCAGCGGCGGGACTCGCAATGACATAACACACGTCCTGTCATTGCGAGGAGCGCAAGCGACGAAGCAATCCCTCCGTACACAGCACGTGGGCAAGCAATATTATGTTTACATCATGACTAACAAGAACAACACTGTACTCTACACGGGAGTCACCAGTGACCTGAGGCGTCGTGCGTTTCGACATAAGCACCAGATGTGCAAAGGGTTTACTAAGAAATACAACATAATGAAACTCGTCTATTACGAGATTGCCCAGGACCCGTACAATGCTATAACAAGAGAGAAACAGATTAAGGCTGGCTCAAGGAAGAAGAAGATGGAGTTGATTGAGAGTATGAATCCCGAATGGAAAGATCTCTATGATGCACTTTGAGATTGCTTCGCTAACGCTCGCAATGACATCGAAATGGAGGAGATTGCTTCGTCCCCCGTACGGGGAACTCGCGATGACCTGAACGTCTTAGCCTGGTGAGAAACTATGGAACAGATAACCGGTCGAGTCTGGAAATTAGGCGATAACGTCGATACGGACGTGATCTATCCGGGGAAATATCTTCCCATAATAGATGCACCGGAGATGGCCCTGCACGCCCTGGAAGGTTACAACCCCGAATTCCCCAAAAAGGTCCAAAAGGGCGACATAATCGTAGCAGGAGCCAATTTCGGCTGTGGCAGCTCCCGGGAACAGGCAGCGACTTGTCTGAAATATGCCGGAATAGCTTGTATTGTGGCAAAATCCTTCTCCCGCATTTTTTTCAGAAACGCCATCAATCAGGGGCTGGCTCTGGTTCAGTCCGGGGAAGCGCCGGATAAGATAGAGTCGGGCGATACCATCACGGTCAACTTCGCCAGCGGCGAGATAATAACCTCACAAGATCAAAAAATCGCCTTCCCCCCCTTACCGGAATTCCTCATGGGAATCCTAAGAGACGGTGGTCTGATTCCCCACGTGAAGAAGAGCCTGAAGAGCTGATAGAAACGCAGTTCTGCGCGGTAAATTCCCCAGCAGCTTGAGTCGACGTTCGTCCGGTTCCGGTCCGAATCTGCCTCAAATCTCTCGTCTCCCGGGTTGTAGCTCCTCCTTGCAGTCTATGTGAAAAAGATTGCACCTTCATCCTTCGACCTTTCCGCCAGGGAAGCATCGCACCCAGGCGTTGGCCCCGGCCATCTTGTTGATTTGAAGCGTGTTAATCCGGCCGCCGCCCGGCTCGTTAGGCCGTCCGGCTGGTGGCACCGGTCAAAAGGCGGGGCATAATTTTTGCTTTGGAATTGAGGCAAAAGGGAGAAAAGGAACATGGAGAAGGTCTCTGTACGGCCCAGAATGCAATGTTTTGTCAGCGTGAAGACGCTCCTGAGGGATAAGGAGAAGAAGCAGAACGGTTTGATCAGCTTTGCCATTCCTGACCTGGGCATTCTTTTCAAGACGCGTGATTTTGGGTCTCATTACGAACTGGAATATAAGAGCCTTTTGGCCCTGTTGCGCTTCATCGAGACGAACGACAAGGCCTTCCGGAACCAGAAGCTCAATGTATTGAGCAGCAGCCCGCTCCTGATTTATCAGATGAACGAGAATTCCCTCTGCCAAAAGACGGTGGAGCCGGATCGAAATCTGGCCTTGGCCTACAAAAGGAAACTGAAGTTTTCCTTGAGTTGGGTTCCCGAAGTTGAGAATCGCGCGCTGAACGGGATGATGGACCTTCCTCCCCTAAAGAATTCCCTCGATCTCAAGTTCGACGACCTCCAAAAGAAATCCTCGTAGTTTTAGCCCACCCCGCTTTCCGGATCGGCCTCTCTGAAAGAATCGTCTAATTCGCCCCCCTTCGCTCAGGCAAGCTCGAAAGGTGCATCCTGCGTATTCTATCCTGAGGATAAGCGGGCATTGGCCCGCGCGTCGGAGACCCGCTGAGCTCTCGATTTGGCTGTTGACTTTGATCTCTGAATGCATACATTTAGATTTTACCTGGCAGTTTACTCTCCGAATCTGATGAGACTGCCAACTTGAGCTAACCTCTGGCTTCATAACCCGGGACAGATTCAGGTCCTGCGACAAAAATTTGAATCACCATGCCTGATTTTTCCAAAAGACCTTTTCTCTTAGCACTCACAGTTTTGATCTTGTTGGTCTCTCCCTATTTTCTGAATGCCCAATCAACCGATATGTTGGAGGAGGATCAGCAATCACCACCGTCTCTTGTTTCACCGAGGGAATCTCCCGTCATCTCTCCGTCTCTTTCACACTTCATTGCTGAACGTTCCCCGGAGGACAGCGTCAAGGTCTGGGTCTTTTTCACGGATAAAGGCGTCTTCTCTCAAGAGCAGTATCGACTGGCAAAGGGAATGTTCAAAAGCTCGCTTACCGGCGCTGCTCTGAAAAGAAGATCAAAGAACAGGGTGAAAGTAGATTTTCTGGACCTTTCGGTTAATCAGGGTTATGTGGACGAGGTGTTGAAAGTGGGCGGAGATTTGCGGCACAGGTCCAGATGGCTGAATGCGATAAGCCTTCAGATTCAGGTGGGGAAGATCGAACAGATCGCCCGGCTTCCGTTTGTGAGACAGGTCAAAAAGGTAGTTAGCTTCAAAAGAAGACCGTTAGAAATCGAGCCGCTGCGGGGTGAACTTTATCGGCAAGGAGATATCGTCGGTTATGGCAGAAACTACGGACCTTCACTGCCCCAGCTTGATCAGATCAACGTTCCCATCGTTCACGATATGGGCTTTAGGGGGCAAAACGTGATCGTGGGCATGCTGGATACCGGCTACTGGAAGGAGCATCAGGCCTTTGCCACTGCTTTTTCCGAAGGTAGAGTTCTTGCAGAGTGGGACTTCATTTACGACGATGGCAACACTCAAAACGAGGAAGGAGAGCCTCCGGGCCAGCATAGTCATGGGACGCTTACCTGGTCCACTCTGGGTGGAGAGTATGACGGGGAGCTCTACGGCCCTGCCTATAAGGCGAGTTTCGTTCTGGCAAAAACTGAGGACATACGCTGGGAGTTGCCCGTCGAGGAGGACGACTGGGTGGCGGGTTTGGAATGGACAGATTCCATTGGAGCGGAAGTGGCCTCGTCTTCTTTGGCTTATATGACATGGGAGACAGGAGGCGGGTATACTTATGAGGATATGGATGGCAACACTGCCGTAACCACTCAGGCGGCTGATTTGGCAGCCAGCCGCGGAATCCTGGTTTGCAACGCCATGGCAAATGCGGGATCGGCCTATGGTACCCTGCACGCACCGGCCGATGCAGACAGCATCTTAGCCTGCGGAGCGGTGGATGCAAACGGGAACATAGCCGGTTTCAGCTCACGCGGTCCCACGTATGATGGCCGCATCAAACCGGAGGTAGTCGCCAAGGGAGTGGCGACCTATTGCGCGCAATCCTCCGGAGTAGATCACTATGGTGGGGCAAATGGAACCTCGCTTTCCACCCCCTTGGTGGGGGGATGCGCGGCAGTCCTTATGTCAGCCCATCCGGATTGGACGGCTATGCAGACAAGAGAAGCTCTGATGATGACCGCTAATAATGCCTCTTCACCCGACAGCACTTACGGCTGGGGTCTGCTAAACCTCTTCGCGGCTTTGAACTACAATCCTTCCGGAGCACTGACCATAGTTCACGATCCGCTTCTTTTCAGTCCCGATACGTTGAATCCATATATCATGTCGGCGACGATCACTCCAGGGAACGGGCTCATGGAGGATTCGCTTTTTCTTTTCTGGCGATCAGACACGCTCTCTCCGTTTGTCAAGCAGCCCTTGCAGCCCTTGGGATTGAATCAATACGAAGCCGAGATTCCCACGCAAAGCGCGGGAACCGTGTTGCAGTACTATCTGTCTGCTCAGGACAGCTTCTATAACGTGGTGAATTATCCCCTCGGCGCTCCCCGATTCAAGCTCAAGCTTTTTGTTGCCACCGATTTTATCACCTTCGATTTTGAAGGTGGGTTTTCGTTCTGGGAGACCGGGGGTGCCAATAACTCCTGGAACTGGAGCCCAGTATCCCCCCGAAGCGGAACCTTCGGCCTGACCGACAGTCCCTTAGACGACTATCAGAACCTCTCCGACAGTTGGGCTGAGCTAAAGGAGGCGTTTGATCTCTCCAGCATCGCGAGCCCTCAGTTGTCGTTCTGGCACCGATTCCAGTTCTGGTGGTTCGACACCGGCTTCGTGGAGATAAACACGGACGGAGGCAAGGGCTGGGAGAGACTGGCTGAGTTTGTCGAAATCCAGGATGATTGGACCCAGGTGAATCTGCCTCTGGATGCCTATAGTGGACAGTCAAACGTTAGATTTAGATTCCACTTAGTCTCCGATGGGACCGGCGCTAGTGATGGCTGGTATATCGACGACGTGCAGATGAACTTCAAGCCCACGTCGGTGGAGGAGGAGCCTGCTTCGGTGCCGGTGCAGTTCAGTCTGCGTCAGAATTACCCAAATCCCTTCAACCCCTCAACCAGTATACAGTACACAGTAGACAGTAGACAGATTTCCACCCCCATCACCCTGAGCATTTACAACATCAAGGGGCAGTTGGTCAGGGCTCTGGTGGATGGGGAGATGGAGCCGGGAAGTTACCAGGTCGAGTGGGACGGGAGAGACGACAGGGGCAAAGAGGTTTCCAGCGGAATGTACTTCTACCGGCTTGCTGCTGGTGAACACGTGGCCACGAAGAAGATGCTGCTTCTGAAATAACGGTGATCTCAAGCAGCCCGCTCAGGAAACATCCGCGCGATCGAACCGGTATCGCCAAAGATATCGCG
>CBDUQU010000111.1:0-10725 GCA_965369445.1 uncultured bacterium
GCCCTATCTATTTGTCCCTCCAAACATAATTTTACACAAAAGAATTTACACAATGAGCCGGGCGGAAGAGTCGGGCATTATTACCTCTCCCCTCCGGCGTGAACCGCACGGTTCACGCCTGCATCCCCCTCTCTACTTTGCGGTTCGACTTCGCTCATCGTCCTGAGCTTGTCGAAGGATGGAGAGGGGGAACGAGGGGGTGAGGTTTCTAAGAAGGAGCAAAGATAAAGAACCTGCGATGCTGGGGAACGACGTTACGCCATTGGCGGCCCGGAGTTCTCTTTTCTGGACCTCTCCAGCGTCTTCCTGGTGATAACGTAGTAGATGACAAGTCCGATGCCCCCGAATAGGAACATGCAACCGATGGTGACCTCCTCCTGCAGCGAAGGCCGCACCATCTGGCCTACGAAGATAGCTGCTCCGATACCAATCGCAACCATCCCCCATTTCAACGATGAGGCAACCTGACCCTCGGGTTTGCCCAGGTAGAGATACTTGATGCTCTCGTCCACCATGCCTTTGTTAATAAGCTTGCCCCTGGTGGAGTAATCCAGAATGATCTTGATGATGAAGCCGAACCCGGCGAAGACCACGATCGGAATTAGCACTTCATTGAGGTTGGCCATGACTTCCTCCTTTCTGTTTCATTTCCCTCTTCATATCGTTTTCTGTCACATTAGACCGGCGGTGTTGAGAAAAGTTGCATCGCACTGCAAGAAAATGTGCAACATTTCTTGGGCGCTGACTGTCTAAAAGTTGTGGAAGCAGAAAAGATGGACAACAGGCTGTTAGTCAAAAAGACGCTGGCCGGCAACAAGAAGGCCTTTGAATCGATCATAGAACAACACCAGCGACTGGTCAGCCATATAGTGTTCCGGATGATCCAGAATGCGTCCGACCGGGAGGACATCTGTCAGGACGTATTCCTGAAGGTGTATCAGAACTTAAGAGGCTTTCAGTTTGAGGCGAAGCTCTCCACCTGGATTGCCAGGATCGCGTATAATACGTGCCTGAGCTACCTGGAGAAAAGAAGGGTTCCTCTTTTTGACGATTTGACAACTCAGGAGCAGACCATTGAGACTGTATCCGGCTGCAGCGTCCGGCCGGATGAAATTATCGAGGGAAGAGAGGTCTTCTCTCTTCTCCAAAACGAAATTGAGAAAATGCCGGTACATTACCGAACCATAGTCACGCTTTATCATCTGGATCAGATAAGTTATAAGGAAATTGGGGAGATGATGGAATTGCCCGAAGGGACTGTCAAAAGCTATCTTTTTCGGGCAAGGAAACTTTTGAAGGAAAGACTATTGACGAAATATCAGCGGGAGGACCTATGCAACTCAAGCACTTAACTGATGAAGAAATCCAGGATTTTCTGGATGGGAATCTCTCGCGAGAGATCGCGATATTGACCAAAAGGCACCTGGAGACCTGCCCGCTCTGCAGGGAGGCTGTAAAACAGTACCAGGGTGTGTACGCCGGGCTTGATCAGGACAGGGGTTTTGATCTTTCCAAAGGCTTCGCAAAATCTGTCGTAAAGATCCTTCCCCCACAGGGAGAGACGAAGTCTCCTTTCGATCTTCTGAATATTTTCCTGACGATCTTGGGGATAATCGTCGCAGCGGGGATCACAATCTATTATGTGGACTTGAGACCGCTGGGTAGTGCCTTTTCTCACATTCTGCCTGGGCCCGAACTTGGCTCGGGAGTCGTTGCTTTTGTCGAGGATCTCCTAATAGGTCTGAATGGAAATCTAGGCTTGCTGATTCTTGGCGTTTTGACCCTCTTGATTATCGGCGGCCTGGATCGCCTGGTGTTTCAGCCCAAATATCGCGGGATTCCGTCACGGTGAGGGAGTGTTGTTGATACGCCTTCCGCCCGCAAGCCCGCGGAAAATCAGTCGTTGCGTAAGAACTGGGTGCATGAGCTTGAGCCTCAGTGAGACCTGGCTTTCAGTCACTGTGCCGTCGATGAAATCCTGTCGAAGGTCAGACACCTCCTGAGGAAAGTCGTCAACCCACATCAAAGTCTCTTTGAAGAGAAGTTTCTCGAGATAAGCATCAATCACCTTTAGCCTCTTATAGGCCTTTTTCACGAAGTCAGCATCCGCCCAAGTCTCGCCCGGAGAGAGTTGCTTGTGACAAAACTCGCTGCAAACTCTCCAGTGCCTTTCCAGGACAGTGAGATTGACTATCGCCGGAGAGTAAGGTAAACCATTGACTTCGCACACTGGCCTCAGGAATTTGAACTTCCTGTAGATTGTGCGCTCATCTCCTTCTAGTTCGCGAAGCAGCGCAACCAGCTCTCCAAATCTTCTCGAGCGCTTCACTTCTTCTCCACTGGGATTGCCGCCCCGAAAGTGAAGGAGAAGTTCGAAGGCCATTCGTTCGACCGCTCCTCTGAATTCGAATGCTGCGTAGACCAAGGGCGCCTGAAGCTCATGTTCAATGCCGTAAGCCAGCCACTCTCGCCCGATGAGAAAATGGTAATTGGCTGATACTTCTCGCGGTTTACCTAGCCACTCTTCCAGGCCCATGCTCTTGTTCCTTTTCTCGACACACTGGATACCCACACGTGAGGGTGGGCTCTTGAAGGATAGATAAGGGTTCAGGCAATCCGTTTCGACTCTACTTTCGTTGTCATGTATTGTGATACCGCAGTAGCAATGTCTTTTGATAGGATTGCCTCCTCCATAGAAGCGCTTGTCCCGGCGTGCAATCCGAAACTTGACATCAGTTGAAATGCCTTCGACAGAAAATCATGAACTAGCTTTGTCCGGTTTTCCGTCTCAATCGCCTGGTTTTTCGCAAATGACCGGAACGCTTCGACTACATTTCTGAAAGACCCGATACATCCAGTATAATCGGATTTGCCGAATTTGATCATTGCGTCTCTGAAATCGTCCGCAATACGTTGGAATCCCGCTTGATGAAGCACGCCTATTACCTCATAGGAA
This sequence comes from uncultured bacterium, assembly GCA_965369445.1. Lineage (GTDB taxonomy): Bacteria > Zixibacteria > MSB-5A5 > MSB-5A5 > SM1-73 > SM23-73-3. The sequence goes on from CBDUQU010000111.1 coordinate 2,957, forward strand.
GGCACAACCTTCTTCAGAGTATCGATCTCACTCTTAATCACATCTTCAATACCGTACTCGCAATCCAACACCATTTCATTAGGGAAAACGGGAATGAGGGTCTTTTTGCCCTCCTCCTCGAAAAGTATGTTCAGCGCAATTATCTCGACGAAGTATCCCTTCGGCACTCCATACTTCTTTCGTTCGTGGCTCAGATCAATCATAAAGTTGTATTCGGCTTTGATGAATCCCGCTTCTGTGCGAACGTTCGGGTGCGATACAGTTTCCATCTTTTCATTGAACACTCGATTGAAAAAACACATTACGCGGCTTCCGGGTACTAAGTAAATTGCATATTTGTCGTACAATTTCCGAACATCCAGCCGGCTCTCTTGATCAATGTGCTTTGCTATTATGAGGCTCATTCTCTGTCTCCTTCCTCCTCCGTGCGTCTGTCCCTCGGGTCTACAAGGGCCACCGATTATCAGTCAGCGCTGGGTGACTCTAGTTCTTTGTGGCTACACTAACGTTGTCGCACAATATTACCGGCACCCAGGCTCCGTCAGAGCACGGATACAGCTTATCGCCGACGTCCACCACATTCTTCAACGTCTCATAGATGTTGCCCGCCACCATGGCGTCTTTCACCCGGCCTACTATCTCGCCCTTTTCCACATAGAACCCGGGGTTCATGCCCACGGAGTAATCTCCGTTTGGAATGTTCCCGCTGTGAAATCCCAGCGCATTTTCAATTATTATACCTCTGTCCATCAACTTCACCAACTCTGCAAAGGATTTCTTACCCGGCCTTATGGTCATATGAGAAAGCGCCGGTATCGGCTTCAGCGTGAGCCGGTCGCCTCCCCACCTGGTGGTCCTGTATCCGTGTCCGGTCGGCTGGGCACTCATCTTCTTGGCATAATCCAGATCATAGAAGAAGCTTTTCAGAACCCCATTCTCCACAATTGTCAGGGGCTTGCACGCCACGCCTTCGTCATCGAAACAACGCGCCCCGGGAAACTTGTCATTTAGCGGATCATCGAGGATGGTTAACTTCTCGTCGAATATCTTCTCTCCGACCTTCTCGGCGACGGGTGATACCTTCTCATAAACGCTCTTGGAGCTGGTGCCGCTTAAGATTCTCCAGTTGAAGGTGATCTGGCTGCTGGGCATGAACAACACCTTCATCTTGCCGCCTTTCGGCTCCAGCACCCTGGAGGTCTTCCTGTAAAGGTCGATCATCTCGTTGACCAAGTCATCCGGCATCATACCGAACCCCTTGTCCATGAAAGCCCGCCAGACGCCCACCCCGGTTCCGGGGTATATTATGTTTCCGAATATCTCATATGCCGACGACCTCATCGAAACGTCGGTCCCGGCACTGTTCATGATGCGGAGGTTGCCGACATGGGCAGACGCAGCCATCTCGATCTCTGCGTCGGTTTTCGATTTGAGGAGATCACAGACCCTGGCGCACTCCCCCACTATCTTCTCCGTAGACAGGTTCTCAACAGACGAATCGAAAGTGTCAAGCTGGGGGAGCTTTCTGGTGAGCGGGAAATCAAAGATTGCCTCCACTCCTCCTTTAAGAGAGTCAAGCGCGTTCTGTAAGAATTCCTGGCGATCGGTGAGATTTCTGGTGTAGGCAAAACCGAGTTTGCCCTCTTTTATTATCCTCAAGGAGAGCCCCGACTGGAATTTGCTGTCCATGTTGTTAAGCTTGGCATTCTCGAAGAAAACGGAGTTGTCTGCGTATTCGATCGAGTAGATCTCTGTCTTATCGCAAACCTTCTTTGCCATTTGAAGTAGCTGTTCCACTATGCACCTCCTATTACCAGGCCGTTGACAAGTATATGTGGGCCGCCGGAGCAGGAACGCATGTTCATCTGCATGATGGGTCCCTTGCCGCACCCTCCGACCTTCGACAATGCCACATCGTTCCCCACGGCGGTGATGTTTTTCATGGTCTCGTAAAGGTTGCCGGAGATATTTATGTCACGCACCATCTCTGCCACTTTCCCCCCTTTCACCACATAGCCGTACTGCGCCCCGAAGGTGAAGTTCTCTCCGGAAGTAGCCCCGCCCTTGGCATCCAGGATATATAATCCATCCCTTAGCATGGCTACTAACTCTTCCAGACTATGTGTTCCAGCTTCGATGAAGATGGTTCCCATTCTTATGATGGGGGCAAAACGATAATCCTGAGAAATACAGTGACCGGAGACAGGCTCTCCGAATTCCGCAGCGCTCTTCCTTGAGTGCAGCCGGCCGGTTAACACTCCGTTCTTCATAAGCTGCGTCGGTCGCACCTGAACGCCCTCGTCATCGTACCTGTAGAATCCAAGCTGGTCAGCAAGCGTGGCATTGTCGACTATGTTTAAGACGTCATGGCCCAGCTTGCTTCCTATCTTCATCTTCTCGCGCATGGAAGGAAGATTTTCTATCAGATCTGCCTCGGAATAATGGCCGAAGGCTTCGTGGGTGAATACACCTGCCAGGCTCTGATTGAGAATGCAATTGTGCACTCCACCGTCAACCGGCTTGGCCTTCAAAAGATCCAAAACGATCTTGGTGCGCTTCTCAAAATAGTCCTCCTGATCACGCACGGTTGAGAATCCGTGACTTCCACCGGTGCTGACTCTCACGTTCTGGGTCAGGTCTCCGTCCTTACCTATTATCTCTCCGGCTATCCTGGTAGTTACCAGGTCCTCCCTTATCTGGGTTCCCTCAGAGTTCAGGAAGTATTTCTCTCTGATGGTGTCCTGGTAGGTGATCGACGTGGTGGCTATCTTTTCGTGACCCAGCGGAATGTCGTTGTACTTCCGGACCAGCTCAAGTTTCTCCGACATGGAAACGTCTCTCGGGTCCTCCTTCAGCGCCGGAACAAACGCATCCTGCACCAGCTCCACCTGGGCCAGCGTTGCAGGCTTGGCTGCATTTTTTGCGATTAATCGTGCGTTCTCCATAACGCTGCGCACGGCTTTCTCAGCGTCGGTCTCCTTGGTGAAAACGACCGAGGCCATCCCACCATCCTTGAGCGCCCTCACCACAAACCCATCCGCGGAGTTAGCGCCGACCTCTGTCAGCTCCTTCCCGCTGAATGAGACAATGGTGTCCTTCTTGACCTCGTACCGAATGTCTGCGTAATCGGCGTCCAGCCTGCTCAAAATAGATTTTAGTTTGTCGAACATAGAACCTCCTTCTGCAATTTATCTGTTCCTCGTATCTTCAGAACTTACGATCTCTGGCCATGAGCACTGATTACTCGATCATACCCCGGTTGCGCAGACGCTCATTCTCCCAGGTGGCGAAGTCGACCGGCGGCGGCACGATTTCATCATCCGGTTTGCGAACCAGCTTGGCTGCCTCACTTGGACATCCGGTAACGCACAACCCGCAGCCGATACATGCTTTCTGATCGACGATGCTAACTCCTTCCCTTTCGGAGATCGCATTCACCTGGCATCGTTCTATGCACGCCCCGCAGCCGGTGCACTCGTCCGCGTCAATCACAGCATGGTAGTTGGCATAGGCCACTGATTTCTCGACACCCCAGTCGGTGATTCCCCTTAAGATGGCGCAGCAGCAGCCGCAGCAGTTGCAGACATAGCCGAACTGTTCGGCCACGTTGCTCACAGTATGGACCAGTCCAATCTCCTCGGTCTCATCCAGAATAGCCAGCGCTTTCTCTTTGGATATATCACCCGGCCGGGGCTTGCGCTCAACCGGAGAGAACATCAGGCAATTCTTTAGCGGAAAATCACACTTGCGGCCAAGCTGATCCTGTTGCACCCGGCAGATGCAGTCACGGACGGAAAACGTTTTGGCCGCCAGGAGAATCGAGCGAACGTCGTCGTAAGGGAGAATCCACTCGGACTTCATCGCTCCCTGTGCGGGGATGACCCGGTGCATGGCCGGCTGCGGTCTCATGATCCCGGCTCCCCCGCCATCAGCCATATACTCTTCAAAGAGATGGGCAAACTCGTGATCCATGCTCTCCAACTGCGACTCGTAGATGCCAACGATGAAGGGGGCTAATCTGAACCGGGGTTTCCCATCCTGCTTATCGAACCAGAGCAACCCGCGCTTGACCATCTCCATCAGCTTCGCTCTGGCCTCCTCGACGGACAACCCCAGCCTTTCGGCGACAACGTCAACCGGTTCCCAACTGCCGGATAGCTTGATGGCCAGCGAAGCCTCCTCGGGCGAAAATATCTTTTTCAGAAGCAGAATCTCAACGTTGGATGGAGTTCTGGGAAAACTGTTGGGCAGCTTGTTGAGGGCATCCGCAAGTTGATCGTAAGCTTCGTCGCTCATCTCATATTCTCTTTTCCTTGCTCCTTGCAGATCTCGAGAGAGTTGAGCCTAGCGCGCAGGCACTGACTCGAATCTGCAAATAGTACAAAATATCCACTTTTGTCTGAATGTCAAGCAGACAAACGTTGGCGCGTTGAGGATATGCAGACTGAGCTTGGCCTTACGACACGCCGATCATCTTTTTGGCTATGACCATTATCTCAATCTCGTCTAAGTCGATCTTCCGCCGTCCCCAGTTGCCAGCGGTTCCGCCCCAGATATGGTTTGGCTCGAAGCCGGTCTGGCGGAACATCAACTTTAGCTCGGTTGGTGTGAATCCGCGTTCCCTCACCATCATGCTCTTCTTGCCCTCGGGGGTATCGTACTCCATCGGGTAAACCTCGGCCAGCGTGACCGGGTCGAAGACCCCCTTCTCCACATCCTCCTGCTTGTACTTGCGGATCAAGGCCAACCCGTTGAGCACGGTCATCATTAGTTTGGAATCCGGCTTCAGGGCCCCGTTGATGTTCCGAAGTATGGATAATCCCTGCTCTAACGGGTCATCGTCCTTGCCCAATAACCCGAAGGCTCCCTCACATAGACAGATGGCCGCATTATACAATCCGTCCGATTCGAATTGAGTGGCATCCGCGTGTATCCATTCGACCTCAACGCCAGCCTTGCCGGCGGCTTCCTTTGCCTGGGCCAACATGCCGGAGGAGAGATCCACGCCTGTGACCGAGTACCGCCGTTTGGCCAACTCGATTGAGTGCCGCCCGGTTCCGCAGCCCATGTCCAGAATTCGACCCCCTTGTGGGACCTTCAATTCTTCGAGAATGAAATTCACCTCAGCCAGGGTATTCTTTGTAAAGACGTTCTCCATATAGGCTGGAGCGTGTCCGTCAAAGAACTCTTCCCACTCGTTTCTTCTTATCATCACTTTGTACCTCCGTTTTGCCCTCACACCTCGCTGGACAGTCGTGTCACCTGACGGCTGCCCTGATTCAGGAGCCTGATTTAGTGTGAGCAAAGGGTGATTTGCCTGTCGGACCCATGATATTGACAAGAAAAACCGCGGACTTATGTCAGGCTTGCGGCACAAGCATAAAAGTGGCCGTCTCTTGGGGAAGGCCGCCAGCTTTCCATGCCGTGCTACTTCAATTCAGCTGCAACTCCTCGGGGAAGGAGACACTGCCATTGATCTTGTCCTGGCAGCTTTGAGACGTCACGCTTCCTCTCACCACCAAATCGCCCACATTATTACTCACACGTCTGTACCTACGTGCCTGCCTTGGTCGAAGTGTCAAGAAAGAATCGGGGAAACTGAAATTTGCAGATGGAAAGATTACACCTTCTCCGACTTTGAGCTTGCTTGCCAACTTCCTATGAGGCCTGGGGCCGGACCTTTCTTCTGATAGTCAACATTATGTTCTGGTCCAGCCAGGTCACGTTGTCTGGATCCTCAAAGTGATGAATGATGTTGGCCTCGAATCTCCCCAAGGCTTCTTCGAACTCGTGATGATCATAGAGGTAGAACGTGGAATAATGATGATGTTTTGCCTGGGTGATGAGCTTCCTCAACTTAGCCCTTCGTTTGTACTTGAAGTAGTTGGTGGATTTTAGTTTTAGAGCCGGTACGTTCCTCAACATCTCCTTCAATTCGCACAATTCATGAAGCCGTTTTTCTCTTTCATGGAATTGAGGAAAAAACCTTCCCCAGATGCTCTCCTTGTTTTGTCGCCGCAAACGGGTGTAGATGAACAGATACCCCTCATCCTTCAGAATCCGGGATGCCTCACCAAGAAAATCCAGGACTATGAAGTGATGCAGGGCGTTCAAGGTGATTACCGCGTCCAGAGAATTGTCTGCAAATGGCAAGACGCTGGCCCGTGTTCTTATTGTTTCGAACTGCTCTATTTTGTGCTCTTTCAGCTTCTCAGTAAGCTCCTTTAACATCTCGTCGCTATCGTCGATGCAGGTGAGAGAGAGCCTTTCTCCCAACTGCTCGAACAATCTTACGTCGTATCTTCCTCCACCACAACCGACATCGACAGCTTCGATTTTGCTCAGATGTTCGAGTTTCTTTCTGATGAACAGGATTGGCTCTAAGTCCGTGGTTCTCAAATCATCGTAGATATGTGCGATCTTTGAAAAGTGAGAACCAATTCTTTTCGTCATTTGAGAATCACATCCGATGTTTAGTCGATTTCCCCCCTATCATCCCTCATTATGTTACGTGGTTCAGGGTGACATTTGAGCAACTTTTCTTAGGCTGCCCCCCCGGCAGCCGTTTCGTCTCAGCCGCTGCCACCCCACGAGTTGCGCACGCTCGACGTCAAATTATGATAGGGGGCTAAAACTGCCGGGTATTCTTAGAGACCGTTGTGATCGCACCAAGTCTCGTGACTGCAAAACTGTCGAGACCTGATCTACTTCGTCGACCAACAGGCACTGACGCTTTTATGTAAGGATTTACTGCTCCTCCCCCCTGTGGACCAAGATGAAATCCTTTGCCAATTTTCCGATCTCTTTTGCCAGGTCTTCAGACAGATGCACCTTCTCCAAAGTCTCCCTGCTCACTCCCCTGCTCTTTTCATAGCCTGCTTCTATGATTGCCAGATCCGCTCCCTTTGCCAGTTCCTTCAGGGACCGGCAGAATCCCGTATCGCCGCTTACCGCTATGGTTTCTTCTTCATGGGAAATCCGATACCCCATAGCCGGAATCCGGTCGAGTATTCCGAAGCCCTCGATGCTTCCGCAGTGAACAACGGGATAAGCTTTGATGGTCATGTCTGCAATCTGAATGACCTGATGAGATCGAATTTCTATTAGCGAAATCTCGAAGGGAATGGTGTCAGGATAACAGCTCTTGAAGTTATCAACCAGAGAAACCACCTCTGTACATTCCTCTGGAGTAACAATCGGCAGAGGTTCCGTCCTGCCTATCATCCTCATGAACCCGAGAAGGGAATGCAGACCCCCCACGTGATCAAAGTGACCGTGAGTGAAGATCACACCCCGGATTCGCTTGGGGTCAAGATCATTGGAGATTAGATCTCTGATCAAACCGTCGCCGGTGTCGATGAGAACGGCACCATTCTCGTTTTCGATCCAGATGTGCTGGGCAACCCCTGCCCTTGAGTACAGGACGTGGACCCTCAAGCTCTTCCCTTCCCACGATTGAACGTCAGCCCGTCGATTCTTCATTCTATTACCTTTTTCCTCGGAGATTCTTAACACATACCGGAAGATACAAACCTATGTCAAGCTCTCCAACTCGTCCAGGGTGAAGACCGAAGCAAGTGAACATCCGATTTCTTCGAGGTTCTCCCGACCTCCTTGCTGCCTGTCTATCACGCAGACTACGTCCTTGATCACCAGCCCCAGTTCCCTCATCTGCTTAACCGAGGCGCACACCTGGCCGGCAACGGTGATCACGTCTTCTATGACCATCGCCGTCTCGCCTGCCTGAAATCCACCCTCTACCAAGTTGC
>CBDUQU010000112.1:0-10514 GCA_965369445.1 uncultured bacterium
CTAAAACCCTGTCATTGCGAGGAGTCCCCCGTACGGGGGACGACGCGGCAATCTCTCAGTATCTCTCTGCCCGCTCGCAATGACTGGTTTTTTTGTGGCCGCCAGGGCCCTGACCCGGCGGACGGCTCAGGGTTTCCTGTCGGGTCTGGGGCCCCGACAGGCACAGAACCGAGCGGGAAAGTAATTTAGAAAGTGGTTGACAAGGTTGCATAAATGATTATAATGTCTATTGATTATCCGGTAAGAGACAGCTTACGGACGATAGGGTTGGATGTCTATGCCCGCCCCCAAGGTTGTGCCTGTAGGGCGGGCAAGACCTGACAGAAAAAAGAAAGGATACAACCTCATGGCAAAAGGGAAACAGGAATTTAGGGGAATGGAGAGTACATTCATTCAAATGTTCGATGATGTATACCGTAGCCGAGAATTTGCTAAGTATGTCAGGAATGATAAGAAGCCCATCAACAAGGAAGACATAAAACTGCGCTTTCTACCAGCTTTTCTACTGCAGCAAACTATTATAATACCAGCTGCCCTATTCATTGACCATAAAGAACTTATCTCCTTTTTGCATGAGAACGAAGATTGGTGTATGTATTTATTCGACAACAAGTTAATAAAAATAGCGCATTTTGAAGGAGACAAAGATTGGGATGCTTTTCATAAATGCATTGGTGGATTCACAGGAAAGCGACCACTTGGCAGAACCTTGAACTTTGAGGCGAGTGAACGAGTACAAAAAAAGTATGAAAAGTTGAAGAGCAAAAAAAATGGTAATATCGAGATGTATGAATACTACAAGACCGAATTCCCTGATGAAGCTGCATTAGAAATCTTGAAAACGTATGCTCTAATAGGAGGGGGGAATACAGTGTCTTTCAAATATGAGGAAAAATATGAAGACATCATCGAACGAATTTTCCCTCCGTCAGTTCTTGAAGCTAAGAAAATCACAAGCAGGGACATAGCGTTTCATGAACTGAAGAAGCTAAAGTGGGCCCAACCACAATATTTGGACCAATGGCACAAACTTGCCATATACGCCAAACACGAGCAGTTTGTCAAGAGCCTTAAATTGCTGTCGTTTGAATTCTCCCTCACGGGTCCAGAATTTCATAAAATCTCATTGGCTTTGCCAAGTCCGAGTCCTGAGGAAGATCTTGAGGTAGGCGGCTTAAGGCATCTTGTGTCCAAGTCAGTCGGTGCTGATTTGCTAGCAAGAATATCTAAGACCAAAGGGTTCGGTGGCCTTCGCGACGGAATCAGGATTTCTCTCAGGAATAATGATCCAGTTTCAGCCACTGTAGCAATACGGAGTCTCTGCAACCTTGTAGCGGATAAAATGGGTAAAGCTCATACCGGCGGAGCAATTAGACTATTTAAACCCATAAAATACCTCGGGGTGCTTGCAACCGTGATCGGTTCGGGTTTGGCGATGAAAGGTTTCAATCCCCTGGGTTATTATGTCTTTGCTGGTGGAGCATCAATTGAGTTTGGCTCAGATTTGGCTAATAAAGGATATGAGCGCTTTGTTTCTGTGCGTTGTAAGAATCAGTTGGAAATGATGATGAGGAGAATATTGGGAGTGCACTGAAGAATGGACCTTGGCCCAGGTAAAGCGCAACGTGCCCCGTCCACCTAGCAGTATTCATTTGTAGGGTGCCCACGGAACCCCTGGTGCCGTGCCGAACTAAACAGCCGGACCTTATGAATATCTATAGTCGGAGGGAGGTGTTATGAGTGAAGAGCTCGACTACAAAAGCGGAATGAAGAAGCTTGAAAAAGAGTTCGGTTCTCGGATGCAGTTTCTCTTTCATCAGCTGTACAACTTGGCCCTGCTGGGGCAACCTTGCGATATCACTTTGTATAAATCCAAACCCCACATAAACGTCAAAATCAGACATGATTTCATCCTGGCACTAATGTATGGCGCAGGTCCAGGGAAACTCGCGCAGATGCTGTCAGAAATAAAGCTCTCAAATGGCGCGGTTGTGGGGCCCCATGAGATTTGGACGATTCACCCGATGCCTTCAGGGGGCTTCACGCAAGAGGAACTTGAGAATGTAAACATAGCTCGAGCTGAAGACAAGGTTGGGCCTAATGGAGAATCATTGCGTGAGATGATTAGGAACACCTATCATTGTGAGACAAAGGATCAAGAAGATTACTACATTAGAAGATACTTAGCATCATGAACTGCAGTGCAGGATGGTGAGTCAGGTGCCCCTCGCTCCTGACACCATTCACTTCTCAGGTGCGCAGGCCACCTTACGTACGAGGCCATACCAGGAATGAGTGAGCCTTAAGTCAAGAAGTGCAATGGGACCTATCACATTGTTTGACAAATCATTTCTGCAATCCCTCAGTGTGGACGAGTCTGTGTGGTTTGACCACTTCTTCCTGACGAATGTTTGCCCGATGTTCTATCTTGAAACTCTGGCAGACTTAGACAAGTCTGTGCGGCAGGGGCGCACACCCGAACAAGAGGTCGGTCTTATAGCAGATAAATTCCCGGAGATGCATGGTTCGCCGGGCGCACGGCATACACTTTTGTGCGTGGGCGACCTTCTTGGCGATTCAGTTCCAATGACAGGCCAGATTCCCCTGGCGGGGGGCCGCCTTGTGAAAAGCGGCGGCAAGAAAGGCGTTGTCTACGAGGAATCACCTGAAGCGGAAGCTTTCTCCCGCTGGCACAGGCATGAGTTCCGGGCAGTCGAACGCGGATATGCGCGAGTCTTCAGGCAGGCACTATTAAATCTGGATATGGGCGACATAGCAAAAGCGATTGAGGAGTTGGGAGTCGATGGGGCATCGTGCAAAACCTTGGCAGAAGCAAAGATTATGGCTGAGAGCATCATTTCCTCAAACACAAACCGCCAAGGGGTTATGAACCTTGCTCTGTTGTTTCTCAACATTACTCCCCCCATACAGATGCGAATCTTGCAACGTTGGAGTCTCATCGGGTATCCGCCCTTGGCCGAGTATGCGCCATACGCCGCATATGTGTTGACCCTTGAGATCTTCTTCCAGACAGCTGTGGCGGCGGGCTTCATCTCTGGCGACCGTCCATCCAACCGCGTGGATATCGCTTACCTCTACTACCTCCCATTCTGCATGATGTTTGTCTCATCTGATCGGCTCCACCAGAGGTGCGCATCTCTGTTCCTTCGCAGTGATCAGGAATTCGTGTGGGGGCAGGACTTGAAGGAAGACCTGGGCCGACTCAATTCCTATTATTCGCAGCTTCCTGATAGTACCAAGGACAAGGGCGTAATGTCCTTTGCTGGCGATCCCCCTGAACAAGATACCTTCCTTATCACTAGACTCTGGGACAGACATTTGCCCAAGTGGCGCGAAATGAAACAAGAAAAACCATCGGGTAAACCGGCAGATAATTCAAAGCTCGTTCAAGAAATCAACCGAATGGCAGACGCCCCAGCCTTGTCTCCGGCCGAAGCCGACTTCGACCCAACGAGTGCGGATGCCATAACTGTTACACGCATGGTGAGGAAGCGAAAGGGGTCATGGTATCAGATTCCAAAAGACCTCAAGGCTACCGGGGCGTGAGTAGCATTGGCTGACCATGAGCTACGCGCTCCTGATACCATTCCTTTGTGAGGTGCGGAGGGCGCCTGACCCACGTGGCTGCGAGCCTACTCGTACCTCAAAGCTTCAATCGGGTCCAGGAGGGAGGCTTTTCTCGCAGGGTAGAAGCCGAAGAATATTCCTACGAAGGTTATTCACAGCAGATTAAACGCCCGGACGCCCAGACGGGCCTGTATGGGGGCGTCCGTCTGGACGGATTAAGCAGATAGGCATAGCTGACATCAGCTTAATAGATTCGCTGCGCTCACTACAAGTCTGCTCAATCAGCTGTGAGGAATCTCTGATCCTACTCGTATCTCAACGCTTCAATCGGGTCTAAGAGAGAGGCTTTTCTCGCAGGGTAGAAGCCGAAGAATATTCCGACGAAGGCGGCAAAGAAGAAGGCCAAAGCTACGGCCGGAACCGAGACAAAGACCGGCCAGTTGAGTACTCCGGAGATCACTTGAGAAGTTGCAACCCCCAACATTATCCCAACTATGCCGCCGATCAAGCACAGCACCACGGATTCCACCAGGAACTGAATCAAAATATCCCTGCCCCTGGCGCCCACCGCCATCCTTATCCCGATCTCCCTGGTCCGCTCGGTCACCGAGACCAGCATGATGTTCATTATCCCGATGCCGCCGACTAAAAGCGAGATCGAGGCGATGGCGCCTAACAGAATGGTCATGATTCCGGAGGTTGATCCGGCCACGCTGGCTAAGTCCAACTGAGTCCGGACGGTGAAGTCGTTATCCTCTCCCGGAGGAATTTTGTGTTTCTGGCGAAGAAGCTGCGTTATCTGGTCTTCGGCTAAGTCGATCTGAGTTCGATCTACAGCCGAGGCCATTATGTACTGAACGTGGGTTATCCCGATGAGCTTCTTCTGGGCGGTGGTGTACGGAACTATCACCACGTCATCCTGATCTCGCCCGAAAGCGTTCTGTCCTTTTGAGGACAGGACTCCCAGGACGCGGAAGGGAAGTTTGTTAATTCGGATAATACCGCCGACCGGATCCTGCCCCGGGAAGAGATTATCCACGACGGTCTTTCCGAGGACGCAAACCTTGGTTGCGCCCCTGACGTCCTGATTGGTGAAAAAGGTTCCGGAGACAACGGGCCAGGAGCGGATGTAGACGAACTCGGGATTGTAACCCTCAACCTGGCTGGCCCAGTTGAGATTTCCTGCGATGATCTGGGCACCGGTTCGCACTCTCGGCGTCACCCTGGTTATTGCCGGACAGTAGTCCAGAATAGCCTGCGCGTCTTCGTCAGTTAAGTTGGTTATGGTTCCTGCCGCTGAACGCGCGCCATGCCGGAAATGGCTGCCCGAGAAGACGGTCAACAGATTGTCTCCCAGCGAGGCCACCTGCGCATCGATCATTCTTTTGGCCCCCTGGCCAATGCCCACCATGGCGATCACCGCGCCCACGCCGATAATTATCCCCAGCATGGTTAAGCTGGAGCGCATCTTGTTTCGGACCAAGGCCCGGTAAGCCACCTTTAGTATTTGAAGGTATCTCATGACTTCCTATTCTTCTTCGGTTACGGGCGCTGTTAGCGATACTTTTGCCCACAACTTGATAGGCTGGGGCATTCCCTCTCCCATCCTGCCGCCTCTTGGGCCACCACGTTTGCCGCCACCCCCCATGCCTCCTCTGCCACCGCCGCGCATGCCGCCTCCCATCGGCGGGTGTCCTCCTCTTTCTCCCCTGCTCATTTCACCGGTCTCCAGTCCCAGGCTGATGACGTCCCCGGCATTGGCAAAGATGGCATAAGGTGACTCGTCTGTTGGTTTCAGCGGGATCTTCAGTTCATAGATCATGGCACCCAGCGTATCACCAAGCTCCACCTCTATCCCATAAGGATTCGACTTCCACACCCTGTTCCGGTCGCTCTTTTCCGGGCCGAGGATCTCAATCTCCCCCATCATCTCCGCAAGTTTCCTTCTCTGTTCCTGGTCAAACTCGGTCCCGGGCTCGCTTCGCACTGGCGGTATTCCGTAAGCCTGCATTCCGATGGGGTAGCGTATCCCAAAGGTCTTCTTGTTCTTTCCGGTGGCGTCCAGCCAGACGGTAAGCCCTGCCCGCATGACCTGCATGCGTCTTTTTCGATCCATGCCTTTTAGAACAACGTAGAGATTGTCCGCATCGTTCCGTAGGCCGATTACCACATTTTCATCTTCAAAGTGAAACAACGGGCTGGACCATTCGGAATCAACTCCGTCCACCGTGATCTCTACGCTTCTCCAACTGCTGGTGAGGCTGACGCTCTCCTTACACCCGGTCAGAATGGCTACAAGCGCCAGCGAGACCAGCAGCAAACACCACTGGTTGACTCTCCTCATGCTCGATTCACCTCTTCTATATCTCCTCGTCTTCCTCGGGGGGCAGAGAGCGAAGTTCATCCTCGGCGTTTTTCGGGCTCGCCAGTTCTTCGTCCCTCACGATCTTTCCATCCCTGAAATCTATGTTCCTTTTGGCATAGGCAGCGATGTCCTTCTCGTGGGTGATTAGTATGACCGTGATCCCGCTCCTGTTTAAGGATTGGAATATGCCCATTATCTCGATGGATGTTCTGGTGTCTAAGTTTCCGGTGGGCTCGTCCGCCATGATTATGGCAGGATCGTTGACCAGTGCCCTGGCGATGGCCACCCTCTGCTGCTGGCCGCCGGAGAGCTGGTTGGGATAAGAGTACTCCCTTCCTTCCAGGCCCACCATAGACAAAGCCTTCTTGGCCTTCTGGATTCTCTCCTTGGCCGAGGTGCCGTTGTAAAGCAGAGGCAGTTCTACGTTCTCCAGCGCGGTGGTTCGGGACAGAAGGTTAAAGACCTGAAAGACAAAGCCGATCTTCTTGTTTCTGATTGCGGCTAAGCTGTTTCGATCCAAAGAGGAGATGTCTTCTCCTTCGAGAAGATACCTGCCCTTCGTCGGCCGGTCCAGGCAGCCCAGGATGTGCATCAGGGTCGATTTTCCCGATCCGGACGGGCCCATAATGGCCACAGATTCCTTCTCCCGGATGGATAGGCTTATCCCTCTTAGAGCATGAATCTCGAAATCACCGAGATTATAGATCTTGACCAAGCGGTCGGTAACGATCAAAGGCTGCAATCTTATCTCCCTCTCCTTCTAAAGGTGGGAGCAAAGGGGTTCACCTGCTGGTTAGCATGGGGGGACTGAGAGGTTCCCACTCCTACGATCACCATGTCTCCTTCCTTGAGGTCGCCGGAGACGATCTGGGTGGATGATCCATCCGATATTCCGGTTTGGACCAGGATCGGTAGGGGTTCCTCTTCCTGACTAAGAATCCAGATCGTGGCCTGATTGGCGTTTTTCGCACCCATGCCATGGGGTACCCGGGAACCGGGCCCGGATGGGTGTGAACCCATGGCGGCTTGTGGCCTGCCATGTCCTTCACCAGACGAGGATGCTCCCTGCTGTGTGGCCGGGCGGAATCGGAAGGCACCTGAGGGGACCTTAAGGACGTTTTCCCTGTAGTCTACCAGCACGGTTACGTTGGCGGTCATCCCCGGCTTGAGCAAAAGATCCGGGTTGGAGGCTTCGATGATGACGTCGTAGGTGACCACGTTCTGAACGATCTCCGGGGAGAGCCTTATCTGACTCACGAGTCCATCGAAGGTCAGGTCAGGAAACGCATCCACGGTAAAGACCGCCTCCTGTTCTTCTTTTATCCTGCCTATGTCTGCTTCATCTATGCTGGTTTTAATCTGCATCTGGGTTAAGTCTCTGGCAATGGTGAAGAGGGTGGGAGCCTGCAGGCTGGCGGCCACGGTCTGTCCCACATCCACGTTTCTGGATATGACCACCCCATCTATGGGGGAGACAATGGTGGCATAGTTGAGATTAGTCCTGACTCTCTCCAGACCGGCCCGGGCTGATTTCTTCTGGGCCAGCGCCAGTTCATGATTGGTCAGGGCCAGATCCCTGTCCGATTCCGAGATCATCTGCTTCTCGAACAGCGACAGGGCGCGCTGGTATTCTTTTTCCGATAAGTTGACCGAGGCAACTGCCTTCTCCAAGTCTGCCTGAGCCTGGGCTACCTGAGCTTTCAGGAAGGTCGGATCGAGTTGAGCGACGATTTGTCCTTTAGTTACCCGATCATTGAAATCAACATACAGGGCTGAGATGGTCCCGGAGACCTGGCTGCCGACCTCGACCGTGGTGACCGCCTCCGCCGTGCCGGTGGCGGTGACCAAGATATGTATGTCACCTTTTTTCGCTTCGGCCGTGAGGTAGTTTGCCTCTGACTTCTCATTTCTTATTCCAAAAATCCAAATGAGCAGGAGGGCAAGGATAAGAACAGGAACGACGAGGAGAAGTTTTTTCATTAGATTTCCTTTTTCTTTTTATATTGGACACATAGTGACTGCTGAGGGTTTAATCATAATATGCACGCAGCCTGAATGTAGGTTGTCTCTGGACCGTGGGGACGTGATCCGGTACACGGCAACGAGGGCTTTCGGACGACTTTTGATGACCGATTCTCTCCCAGCGCTCGACCTCAGTTGAACGTGTCAATTCCTGTTGACGTTAGAGATTTTTTCCGGTGGTGAAAGATTTCCGAAGTTTTCACTTGCATCACGTGCACGTCAACCGTATACTACCGAACTGAAACTGGAAAGAGGGAGGAATCATGGTCATAAAGCTTCCCCGGCTGTTGCCCAAACAGGAAAAGTTCTTCGACATTCTCAAAGATTCTGCCAGGAATCTCTTAGTGGGGGCAAAAGCCTTGAAGGATCTGGTGGAAGATTACACCGACGTAAAGCAGAAGGTGGAGAACATTAAAAAGATAGAACACCTGGGCGACAATATCATCCACCAGATCATGGACATGCTGGACAAGACCTTCATCACCCCCATAGAGAGAGAAGACATCCGCATCTTAGCTTCCGAGTTAGATGACGTGCTGGATGCGATCGAGGGCATCTCCAGCCGGCTCTACAACTTCAAGATTCCTGAACCCACGCCCGAGTGTGTCCGGTTGGTTCACATCGTCTATCAGGCAGTGGAACAGATCGAGGGAGCCATGTCCGATCTGGAGCACTTCGACAACCTTCGTCCCTTCTGCATAAAGATAAACAGCTTAGAGAACGAGGCAGACCAGATCTCGCAGCAGATGATCGGGCAGCTTCTGGATAAGGAACCGGACTGGCGAGTGGCCATAAAGTGGAAGGAAATCTACGGCCGTCTGGAGACGGCAGCCGATCATTGCGAGAACATCGCCGACATAATCGAGAGCATAGTGGTGAAGAGTGGCTGATCTGTTTTTGTTTAAGGTTCTTATTGATGTGGGGTTGTTCTGTTACCTTACCCGTTGGTTAAACACTGGCATGTTTGCTTCTATTTTTGCTCGACCTTATTCCCTTGAGGGGAAGGGATGATTTCCCGCTTACTTATACCAAAGATGGTTAGATCGATCCCGGCTTTCGCACCGGACAGGAGGAGACGAATCAATTGGGTGATCTGATCCTGCTTGTGGCCATAATAGTTGCCGCGCTGGTCTACGATTTTTTCAACGGCTTCAACGACTGTGCCAACGCCATCGCCACCACCATATCAACGCGGGCCCTTACCCCCCGGACTGCCATCATCATGGCCTGGGTGCTCAATTTCTTCGGAGCATTGAGTCATACCGCCGTCGCCGCCACGGTGGGAAAAGGTGTTATCGATCCTCAGCAGGTAAGTTTGACTTTAGTCTTGGTGGCTTTGATCGGAGCCAGTGTTTGGACTGGCATGGCCAGCTTCTCCGGAATTCCGGTGAGCGTGACGCATTCCCTGATAGGGGGACTCCTGGGGGCGGGGATTGTCGCTTCGGGCGTCGAGATAATCCTTCTTAAAGGAATAAACAAGATCGTCCTGGCTATGTTTCTCTCTCCGATTCTTGGCTTTCTGGGTGGGCTGCTGCTGATGGTGCTGGTCTCCTGGATTTTCAAAGACTCACCGTTCCGGACGGTGAATCGTCGTTTCAAGCGGTGGCAGATACTTTCCGCCGCCTGGATGGCTTTCTCTCATGGGATGAACGACGCCCAGAATGCCATGGGCGTCATTGCTATGGCATTAGTCAGTTACGGTGCGCTGGCAACGTTTGAGGTCCCGTTATGGGTGATTCTCATTTGCGCCACAGCCATGGCTTTGGGTACGAGTTTGGGAGGATGGAGGGTGATCAAGACCATGGGGACCAAGGTGTTCAAGCTGCAGCCGGTACATGGATTCTCAGCAGAGACCTCCGCGGCTGCAGTCATCGCAGGGATGTCACTCTTCGGGGCTCCCATCAGTACCACTCACGTGATTTCCACCGCCATCATGGGATCCGGCTCTTCCCACGGACTTTCGGCGGTCAGGTGGGGAATAGTGAAAAACATCGTCATTGCGTGGATTATCACCATCCCGGCCTCCGCTCTAATAGCCGGGTCACTATACTTCGTAGTCAAGCTGCTTTCCTAGTTCTTCGAATCTCTCTCGAGGCGTAACGACTTCGGACAGATGAATAAGTGCTTTTGGAGTGCGAAAGCTCGCTTTCGTCTTTTCAGTTCTGTGGAGTGCGGAGGCTTGCCTCCGCGGTTTCACGTTCCAGAATTCAATCCGCATCAACTCCGCTGAATCGGGGTCTCCGCGCAGCTACGACAAGCTGATGCACTCCCGGCTGTTGTCGGCGTGTGCCATTACTCCGCAGCCATTCGGTTCGGGCTGAGGGCATCCCGAACCAACATGAACCTCTCCACCGCCTACCGGCGGGATCTTCGACTCTCTCCTCCCAGACGCCCATACGCCCTACAGGCCTGAAAGGGCCCGGCGCGCCCGGGGGCAAGCGTCTGCTTGCGCCCTCAGGACAAGCCGACCTACAAACTCAGCAAGCACAAAACATGAACCCCCTGTTGTCCCCCTTATCAGGGGGACACAAAAAACCTC
>CBDUQU010000113.1:0-10390 GCA_965369445.1 uncultured bacterium
GAGGGAAGGCTCAGACCCGAAGGGAGCGAAGTCGAAGGGCGGCCACTAATTCTCTTACTTCTCCTGTCCTTTCGGACTTGCCACGATCTCTTCTATCAACTCAAGAGTCTTATCCGCAGCATGGTCCCAACTGAATTTTGATGCCCAGTTGAGTCCACCTTTTGTCAGCTTTTCTCTGTGGTCGGCATTAGATAGAATGTCTACCAGATGATTGGAGAGCTTTCTTGTGTCACCGTACTCGAACAGCAGCCCGGTATCTCCATCCACCACCGAGTCTTTCAGGCCCGGAACGTTGCTGGCCACAACCGGGGTACCGCAGGCGTTGGCCTCGATATTGGTCAGGCCCCAGCCTTCCTTCAGTGAGGGACAGACTGCCACCCAGGCTCTTTGCAGTCGTCTGACCTTTTCCGCCTGGTCCACGAAGCCGGTGAATTCAACCTTATCCTCGATCTTCAACCTGTCGGCCAAGTTCTGCAACTCTCCTCTGTAATCACCTTCACCCACCACCACCAATCTGGCTCGGGGGATTTTTTTCAGTGTATACGAAAAGGCGGTCAGCAAATGGTCGATGCTCTTGTACTTTTTCAATCTTCCCAGGTAGATCACCGTGGGGTCGGGGTCTTTTTGAACCGACGGATTGGGACGGTAAAGGGAATGATCGATTCCGCAATGGACCACGTGAATGTCATCTGAAGGCAGACCTCGCTTGACTAAATCATCCTTGGTGCTCTCAGAGATCACCATGAATTTGAAGCCTTTGTAAATTGTGGAGATGGGCTTCTCCGAGAGATAGATGTACAGCCCTAACACGAAGTTTATCTCCTTGAAGACTGAATCTGCAAAAAGATGAGGGATTATCACCAGAAGGGGAAGCCTGTGGAAAAGTGGGGAGAAGAAGGGTATCTTGTTGATGTCCTCTAAAACGATGTCCCAATTTTCGCTTTTGATCAGCTTCTTGAGCGCGAAGGGCGCCACGAAGTTGAAATTGAAGCGCGAACCTCTCCTTACGATGTTTATTCCGTCGATCTGTTCTTCCGGTTTGCACCCGGGGAATCCACTGCACAACAGGGTGACCTTATGACCCGTCTGGGCGATTCTCTTGAGTATTTCCTGAAGGTGAACCTCCGCCCCCCCGGCTTGCGGATTGTCGAGATCTTCCCAGTTTAGCGCCAGTATGTTCAAATCACTTCTTGACCGCGGTCGGCCGTCGGCCGTCGGCGGACGCGTCTTTAGGGTTGCGTAGGTCTATCCATAAACTTGAAATCGGGCGATTTCACCTGATTCAACATGGTCGTACTCTGGGCATCGTCGGGATTGTTGGCCACCCAGGTCTCCAGAAGCTCAGCCAAGCTCTCCTTATCCTGCTCGGCATAATAGATGCTGACTAAAGCCTCCAGGGCAGGCTTGAAGTTCCTGTTGAAGGAGAGTATCTTGTTCATGGAATCCTTTGCCCTCTGGGTCTCCCCGCGCTGTTTGTAGCTGTAACCTAAGTTGAAGTACAATCTCTCAAGAAAATCCTGCTCGGCTAAAGTCTCCGACTCCCTCACCACCTCTTGCGCTCTCTCGAACACCATGTCGACCGAATCGTCGGGCTGGCCCGATTCCGCGTAGAGCTGAAGAAGATAAGCGTATGGACGCCAGTCGTAGGGCAAAAGCTCCGTAACCCTTTGCGCTACCTCTATGGCCTCGGAATATTGTTTGCCTCTTCTCAAGGTGTCCGCCAATCCCAGAAAGCACGAGGTATAGTTGGCCAGAAGACGGTAGTCGTTTTCATCCTTGTGGACCGTGGGATCGCCCACTCCCCTGAAGCGGAAGACGTTGAAGAGCTTGTCCCTCATGATGTCCGGCTCCACCAAGAGCTTTCCCTCCTCTTTGACCACCCGGTAGGCCATGCCCTCCATCCTTAGATGATCGTCGATGGAGCCGCCCTTGTATATCCTGTTGTCGCTGGCCACGGTGACTGCGAAATAGACCGGAATCTTCCAGTTGTTGGTCTCGAGTATGTTGTCAATCATCTGATCCTGTATTCTCAACACCTTCCCGTCCTCGGTACGAATGTATCCCAATCGATCGATTTCTTTATCGGTGAAGCTGATGGGAACGTTCCACTGGTGCTTCATCTGCTTGATGTACCACTTGGTGTTGATCAGGCTTAAGTTCACCACCCGCACGTCCTGCCTGATCTTCTCCACGCTCTGCAGAAACCATAGAGGGAAGGTGTCGTTATCTCCGTTGGTGAAAAGAACCGCATCCTTATCGCAGGAATTGAGGAGATTGTAGGCGTAATCGTAGGGGAGATAGTTGTTGCTTCGGTTATTGTGTCCGGTGAATCCTCGCTCCGCCGGCATTAAGGGAAGGGTGAGTATAACGACAGAGATCACCCCAACCAGCGGCTTGGCCAGGCGAGGTTTGATCTTTTCAAACCAGCCGCCCAGACCCGCCACCAGCGCGGAGATACCCAGCCCCATGCTCAAGGCGAAGAACATGAACCCGGGTAGGAAAAAGTAATCCCTGTCCCTGACCTCGATGTGTATGATCTCACCGGAGAGCTTGTCCGGCTTTGTACCATCGGCAAAGTTCATGTACAGAACCAGCCCTACGGTACAGGCCAGCACAAGGAAGAGAATCACCCCCCCCTCTCTTTTTCTCCGTCTGATCAGCTCCCAGATGCCAAAGAGCCCCAAGAATACGGGAATGAACCATAAGTTCCTGCTCATGTATTGTTCCCGGAAGAACCCCCAGAATCCCATCCTCTCCTTGGCTCCAAACTGGCTGACCCAGGTGCCCCTGCGGTAAAACATCCGGCCTATCATGCTCTCGGCTCCGTATTGTTTGCGTTCCAGGAAACCTTTGAAGCTGGGCCAGTCGTCCGGGTCGTTCTCGTCAATGGCCGGATCTAAGGAAGATCGGATGGGAATGAAAAGCTGAACCGTGTAAGCGGTCATGGCGACAAGGACGATTGAAAAGGCGAGCGCCCACAACTTCTTTTGGCTTGATGCACCCATCAGAAGAAGAGACAAAACAAACCAAATACCCATGCCCCAAAGGAACGGAATCACGCTGTGCATAACCAGCATCAAAACCATACCCGTTATCCAGAAACGCCAGTCGAAAAGTCTTTCCCTGTCTACTAAGATGACCAGAAGAAAGATGGCGGGCATTATGATGAATATGGTCATGTGGATTCCCAGACCCAAAAATCCCAGATAGCTGATCAAGATCAAAAGTTTGGTCCCTTTGGGAGTTCTCCTCTTGTCCATCCAGACCAAGCCCAGATAGAGTAGAAAAAGCATCAGGAACATGGAGACGCCGTAAACCTCCGCCTCCACTGCATTGGCCCAGAAGGTGTCGGAGAAGGCTAAGAATAAGCTTCCCGTCACCGCACCCACGTATTTGCCCACCTTCATCCAGACGGTCGGCTCGTCTTTCTGCCAGTAGCTCACCAATTTGACCAGCAGAATGTAACAGAGCCAGACGGCGAGGGCAGAGCTGAGCACGGAGATAAAGTTCACCCTGGCGGCTATCTCGCCATACAGGGGTATAATGGAAAAGAGTCGTCCGATCAGGATAAAAAGCGGCGTTCCAGGCGGGTGGGCGATTCCCAGTATGTAAGAGCAGGCGATGAACTCCCCGCAGTCCCAAAAGGAGGCGGTGGGAGCCATGGTCTTCAAGTAGGATACAAAGGCTACCAGGAAAACAAAGACGGAAAGGCCCAAGGAGAGCTTGTCCTGATCTTCATACCATGCTCTAAATCGTTCGGTCACCTTTTTCCTCCTTGAAGCATACGAACCGCCGAAGCGCGTTTGTTGGAAGCGAGAACTCGTACATGCTTCTCTTCAGAGTGGCAAAATATACTTTTTTATCCTGGATTGTCAACATCGATTTTTGATGCGTCTTCGGAGCACTTGTTTTGCTCGGAGTATTTTGAGATTCGATCATTGACTTCTGACCGGCCAACATCGAGAGCTGACTCGCTGAGTGCGACGAAGAAGAGCCAATGAAAAACGGAAGCGGTCGGTTTTGCCTAATACCCCGACTGCAACATCCGCTTGGCCCACATGGCGCATCTGGTGTCCGGATGCTTGCTGATCACGTTGGTCAAGAATTCTTTCTGTTCATCCCCGGTTTTGTTCCGAATCAGCCTTGAAATCGTACTTCTCACGAAAAAGGAGTTCGGAAATTCTCTTATCAGCATTGCTTGTAATGTGTCCGACTTGTTAGCGTCACCCCTGTAAACTCTGTAGGACTGGGCGAGATCGTAGTAAGCCAGTTCAACATACTTACTGTCAGGCAATCGAGTGAGAATGCTTTGGAACGATCTGATGGCTTGATCAGGCTCCTTTGCCAACTGATGCTCATAGCCGGCCCTCAGCAACTCGTAGGCGTCTTTGTTAGACCCTTTGGGTTCTTTCACTTGAAAAGTGAGGATGGGGGACGACTGTGAACCGTAAGCCGTCTGAACCTGGTAAGTACCAACCGGCAGTCTCTTGTGGACGAGGCCTCTGCCAAAAAGCTCGGCTAAGTTCACATTTGTATAGTAAATGCCTTCCTTCTGCAGAAGCACACCTTCTCCTTCGATTACGTCCACATGCTCCGTCAGTCCCAAGGTATCGCCATCTTGGTTGATCAGGATGATTCGAACATTCTCCGCCCAGAGTGAAAGCGTCTTCACTCTGAGAGTATCCTTGGTGGTGTTGGTCACCATCAAATCCAGAACTATGGGTTCGTAGGGAAGATACGAGTCCTGCAAAGGTCCTCCCATGAACTGAAAAAGCGGATCACCGGCTTGGTTGAGCGTGTAGTTCCCCAGGATGATGAGCACACCTACCGCGAAAGCTATGGTTATCCTTCGCATTGTTATCCTCCTTTTAGTTTGTCTGTGCACTCGCCGCGGAAGTGCATATTCTGGTGAGTGTGTTCTCCAGTGCACTGCGCCACTTCTCCTTTCTGATTCTTCAATTCCAGCCCAAAACCCAAGAACCATCCCAAGCACAATTGCCAGACCTCAGTGTGTCGAGGCTGATCCTGATTAGCTCGCAGTCGGGTCATATTGGCTCGCCTTCAAGGTGGACTTCTTTAGAAAGGCCAATCTGCAGCTTCAAGCTTTGAGCCTGGATAAGCTCATGTGAGAGCAGCACGATGAAGAGCGACGGGAGAAACCAGCAAACTTTGAGCTTTCTTTTGAGCATTTCACTCGTCCTTTCTTTTCACCTCTCGTAGTAACTGTTCAGCAAACTTAGCGCTTCTGGTTTTGGGATGCTCTTTGATTACCTTTTGCAGAAATCGCTGTTTTTCTTCGTTACTCATTTTATCAATTGCAGTCCTGAGATGACCCTGGTGGTAACCGGAACCAGGGCACTTTTCTAGTAGCTCTTCATCTCTGTGGAGCCACCAATAAGCCTTTTCGGCATATACACTTTTGGGATAGCTGGTGATTAGTTTGCTTAGTAGTTGCTTTGAAGGAAAATGGTTTTTGCGGTTTTGGTTTTTGAAAGCTTCTGTATATAGTTCGAAGGCTTGACGCTCAGCACCCATCGGTTCAGTTACCTCAAAACTAATCTTGGGGGTGCTAGTTCTATAATATTCAGCTGACACTTCATATTTGCCGAGTTCCATGTGGAAAATATCCGCCAGATCAAAGGTTTCATAATAAGTTTCTCCAGGATTCAACAAAAATCCTGACCAATCGAGAAACTCAAAGCGCAACACAGGCCTCAGAGTATCTCCGCCTTCGTTGGTTAGAACGACATTCAAGATGTCACCGCCGGGGAATTTAAACTCCAAGGTTCGCACTGTGTCTGCACTGATATTGGTTAGTTGAGCATCTAACCATATGGATTGAGAGATGTAGTAAGTTGTATCGGAGAGACTGATATCCAGTTTTAGGTCTTGAGCTTGGGCCACTGCGCTCGATAGCACAAGAACGCAGATTGTAAAGACGAACAGATTGACATTCCCTTTCTTCATTTGTCAGACACCTCCTTGCGCGTCAAATCCGGCGGGATTTCTCTCACGTTCCCGCTTGCTTCTCCATTCCTTTCAGCACCGAATCCAGCACCGCATTGACGAAACTCTTGGAATCCTTTTCCGCATACTTCTTTGCCAGCTCGATGGCCTCATCTATGCTTATGGTCGGGGGAATGTCGTCGAAATGCAAAAACTCACAGATGCCCATGCGCAGGATGTTCTTTTCAATCGAGGCGATACGTGAGAAATCCCACGATTTCGCGTTGCCCTTTATCAGCTCGTCAATCTCCTTGACGTTCTGAACAGTCTTCAGGAAGAGCAAACGGGAGAACTCCTTCGCCTCGGGTTTGATCAGGCTGGGAGAGATGATCTCCTCCACAATCTGCTCCGGATCAGTCCCTGCGATATCGTGAGCGTACAGAGCCTTTAAGGTCAGTTCGCGAGCTTTTCTTCTGGCAGACATAACGAAAAGTTTAAAAGTTCAAGAGTTCAAAGTTCAAGGTTCAGAATTCTAGTGTCATGTAACTGAGGTATCTATACATTTGTCATTGCGAGCCCGAAGGGCGTGGCAATCTCGTCCTTTGTGGAATGACTTATGAGATTGCTTCGTTTCACTCGCAATGACATTGTAAACTTATTTACGTTACAAGACACTAGGTACAAAGTTTAAAGTTCAAAGTCCAAAGTTCAGGGTTCAAAGTTGGGACTTCGTCAATCATACACTCGTTGGCGCCCGGACGGGCGGCTGCCCTTTACATCTGCTCAAACAGCTTCGCCATCTCTATGGCGGACAGCGCCGCATCCCAGCCTTTGTTACCGGCTTTGGTTCCCGCCCTCTCGATGGCCTGCTCCAGAGAGTCAGCAGTGATCACGCCGAAGATGGTGGGTACGCCAGTTTCTAGGGATATTCTGGCGACGCCTTTGGCCACCTCGTTGGCAATATAATCGAAATGGGGGGTTTGACCCCTGATTACTGTTCCCAGCGAGATGACCGCATCGAACTTGCCGCTCTTTGCCATTCTGTGGGCGGCGTACGGAATCTCAAATGAACCCGGCACCCAGGCTATGGTGATCTTCTCGTCCTCGGCGCCGTGCCGGCTGAGACAATCCAAAGCCCCGTCCAGAAGCTTCTGGGTGATGAACTCGTTGAACCGGCTGATGGTGATTCCAAAGGTCTTTCCTTTGGCATCCAGCATTCCTTGCAATTCCTTAGGCATAAAGACTCCTTTCTGCGATTTTCCTTAAGAAAGCTTATGCATCTGATTTGGATTCCTTCTTGGCTGCGTCATTTGCTCCCATGATCTGGGGACGGCCATTCTCCCGCAGTTTTAGAAGATGTCCCAGCTTGTCTCTCTTGGTCTCCAGATACTTGACGTTCTCCGGGGTGGGGGAGATCTCGGTGGGAACCCTCTTCGTGACCGTGAGCCCGTATCCCTCGATCCCGATGATCTTCTTGGGATTGTTGGTTATGAGCCTTATGGTGGAGAGGCCCATGTCCACCAGGATCTGTGCTCCGACCCCGTAGTCGCGTAAATCCGGCTCGAATCCTAATTCCTGGTTGGCTTGTACGGTATCCAATCCACAGTCCTGAAGCTGGTAAGCCCTTATCTTGTTGGAAAGCCCGATTCCCCTTCCCTCCTGCCGCATGTATAAGAAGACTCCTAAACCCTCGTTCTCTATCATCCTCAGCGCATGGCCGAGTTGATCGCCGCAGTCGCAACGTGACGAGCCGAAGACGTCACCGGTAAGGCACTGGGAATGCACCCTAACCAGCACGTTCTCCTTGTCCTTCACCTCTCCTTTCTCCAGGGCAAAGTGATGGTGCTCGTCTATCATGCTTTTGTACAGATGAAGCTTAAAATGCCCGAACTTCGTGGGAAAATTCACGCTGACGATGCACTTGACCAGTTTTTCTTTCTTTGTCCTGTATTCGATCAGATCCTTGACCGAGACGATCTTCAGATCGAACTCCCTGGCCATCTCCAGAAGCCTGGGAAGACGAGCCATGCGGCCGTCCTCATCCATGATCTCGCACAGAACGCCGGCCGGATAGAGTCCTGCCAGCCGGGCTAAATCGACCGTGGCCTCGGTATGTCCGGCCCGGCTCAACACGCCGCCGTCCTGAGCCTGGATAGGGAAGATGTGACCGGGTCGGGCCAGCTCGTCCGGCTTGGTTTTCGGGTCGATCAGAATCCTGATGGTCTGTGCCCTGTCGTGAGCAGATATGCCGGTGGTGGTGTTGTATACTGCATCCACCGAGACGGTGAAGCGGGTGCCCAGCTTGGCGGTGTTCACCTTGACCATGGGTGTGAGATCCAATTCTTCGATCCTCTCCCTGGTCATGGGGATGCAGACCAATCCCCGGGCAAACTTGGAGATGAAATTGACCGCCTCCGGGCTTACCTTCTCCGCCGCAAAGATCATATCCCCCTCGTTCTCCCGATCCGCATCGTCCACCACGATGATTACCTTGCCCTGTCTTATCTCCTCAATCGCCTCTTCTATCCTGTTCAATTCCGACATATCTGATTCTCCTCTTTTCCTCGGCTGTCCCTACGCTGATCCCAAGAGAGTGTTACCATCCTTTTTCTCTTAGCCACTCCTCCGTTATCTGGGATTTATCTTTCTTTAGAGTTAAAATCCTATCGACATATTTTCCGATCAAATCCGTCTCGATGTTTACCATATCGCCTACCTTTTTCGCGCCCAAGGTTGTCTCCTTCACGGTGAATGGGATAACCGAGACGGTGAACGAGTCTTGGAGAACCTGAACCACGGTTAAGCTTATCCCATCCACGGCCACCGATCCCTTTTCCACGAAGTGCTTCTGATATTCTCGCGGAATCTCAAATTCGAATAGATAACTTTGATTGCGCTGGCTAATAGATCTTATTCTGCTCACGAAATCAACATGACCGGAGACCAGATGACCTCCCAGACGGTCGGAAGCACGCAGGGCTCTTTCCAGGTTCACTAAATCGCCAGTCTTGAGTTGTCCCAGATTGGTTCGCTTTAGGGTCTCCTCCACGGCCTCCACGGTAAAGCCTCCGTCCTTTACCTCGATAACAGTCTGGCAGGCGCCATTGATGTTTACGCTGTCTCCGGCCTTCAGGTCAGCCGAAACCGTGGGAGCTACAATTCTCAGCCGAAGGCTGCCGCCGCTCGATAAGGCTTGCTCTATATTTCCGATCTCTTCTATAATTCCTGTGAACATGGTGATTTTTCAGTTTCCAGTTTGCAGTTTTCAGTTCGCAGTCAGCAGTTAACTGTTAGCTGCCAACTGCTAACTGGCCACTGCCAACTGGAACCGGATAGCCCACGACCAGCAGACCATCCCTGAGTTCCTTGAACTCACAATCTCTCAAAGCTATCGCATCAGATATCCTTCTTATCTTCAGATCGCCGAACGCCTCTTCTCCCTTGCCTGATATGCCGGGCGAGATAAAGTACCAGATCTTATCCACCAGCCCTTGTTTCAGAAATGAGGTGGCAATCTGGGTCCCTGTGTTCACCAAAAGACTGGTGATTCCCTCTTCTCCGGCTTTTTTCAAAAGTGACAGAGGATCGATTTCTCCGTTCTTTCGCCTTTTTGGCGCCCAGCTTGTAAATTCGGCTTGTTTCTTTCTCGTCTTTTTGGCAGGATCGGTGGGGACAAGGATGACATCCTCCTGCGCATCCTTTCCCAATTTTCTCATTGTGTCCGAAATCTTCCGGCGGGTGCCGAGAAGAATGAATTTGGGCCTGACAGAATTAGTCGACCGGGACAGCAGGTGGAGAGAGTCAGCTCCAGCGCCGTCCACGTCACACAAGATGGCATCGATCCACCGTTTGTTGGATTGAAGGGAACCTGCAACGACTCCCCTCCGTTGAGCCTTGGGCGATCCAGTTTGGCTCAAGATTTTTCCGTCCAGCGACTGAGCCACTGTCAGCACTACGAAAGGCAGCCCGGTGGTGATATACTTGAAGTAGACCTCGTTTAACCTCCTGGCCTCCTTTTCCAGAACCCCCAAGCTCACCTCGATGCCGCTTATCTTCAAACACTCTATGCCTGTTCCGTTCACCTGAGGATTAGGATCAAGCGTGGCGCAGATCAACCTCTTTATTCCGCTTTTGATGATCAGGTGGGTGCACGGCGGGGTCTTTCCGAAATGAGAACAGGGTTCCAGATTGATGTACAGGGTGGCGCCTTTGGCCTGCTCTTTGCAGGCCTTGAGCGCAATAGCTTCAGCGTGCGGGCCGCCGCACTTGCGGTGATAACCCTTACCGAGAATCTGCCCTCTCTTCACCACCACCGCGCCCACCATGGGATTAGGTGAGGTTCTTCCTCTCCCTTTTTCTGCCAACTGCAGAGCCAGTTGCATGAATTGATCGTCGTTCATTTCCAGGACTTCCTTTTTACCTCTCTCCCTGTTTCCCCCTCTCC
>CBDUQU010000114.1:0-10388 GCA_965369445.1 uncultured bacterium
CCGCCTTTGGCGGGGGGGATTCTGTTTTTTTGCCTCGCTATTCTTTCTTGTGGACCGAGTTAGACGGTAAAGCCACCATCCGCGTTCGGGACGATAGTACAAACGCCCCGAAGGAAAAAGGACTTGATTTCACAGACCTCCGCGCTTATAATAACCAAGCTTGGTTCGATTGAGGGAGATCGAATCTAGCCGATCATAAGGAGTATTGAACGGAGGTTCGATGTTAAGTCTTGAAGAACAATTGAAAGTCATCCGACGGGGAACGGTGGAGATCATCCCAGAAGAGGAACTGATAGACAAGCTCAAACGATCCATTCAGGAAAATAAGCCCCTCAGAATAAAGCAGGGTTTTGATCCTACTGCTCCGGACATTCACCTGGGACACACGGTCTGCTTAAGAAAGCTGAGGCAATTTCAGGAATTGGGGCATCAGGTGATCCTGATAATAGGGGATTACACCGGCATGGTTGGAGACCCATCCGGGCGCTCGGAGACCCGTCCGCAGCTTACCGAGAAGGAGATAGGAATAAATGCGCAGACCTACCAGGAACAATTCTTCAAGGTGGTAGACGAGAGCAAGACCGAGGTGCACTTTAATGGGGAGTGGTTCAGCAAGATGAGCTTCCACGAGATCATGCGCTTGGCGTCACATTTCACCGTGGCCCGCATGCTGGAGAGGGACGATTTCTCCAAAAGATACAAAGAGCAAATCCCCGTCAGCATACACGAACTTTTCTATCCCCTGATGCAAGCCTATGATTCAGTTATGATCAAAGCAGACGTGGAGATCGGGGCCACGGAACAGAAATTCAATCTCTTAGCCGGAAGGCAGATTCAGGAGATATATGGGCAGAAGCCGCAGGTGATTTTAACCATGCCGGTTCTGGTGGGAACCGATGGGCAGCAGAGGATGTCCAAGTCGCTGGGCAACTACATCGGCGTGGCAGAGCCTCCGGGAGAGATATTCGGCAAGGTCATGTCCATCTCGGACGATCTGATTTATGATTATTTTGAGTTGGTGACCGACGTGGGAACCGACGAACTGATCCAGATCAAAAAGGAGCTGGAGGAGAAAAAGACTAATCCCATGGTTCTGAAAAAGAGACTGGGAAAAGAGATTGTGCGGATGTACTCAAGCCAAGCAGAGGCGGAAAAAGTCTGCCAGGAGTTTGAGCGGGTCTTCTCGAAGAAGGAACTTCCCGAGGAGATACCGGTAAAGCACCTGGAGCACGACCAGGCAGAGATGTGGGTAGGGCACTATCTGGTTCAAGCCGGCTGCGCAAAATCCACCAGCGAGGTGAAGAGGCTGATTAAGCAAGGGGGACTGTATATAGATAGTAAAAGAGTAAACGACGAGAATCTGAAAGTCTCCGTCGCCGGAGAGAAGTTGGTGCGGTTGGGGAAGAGGCGATTCTTCAAGATCGTAGGGAAGGTGAGGGGCTGATGGATCTCGGCTGAGGGCTAACAGTGATCTGACGTCAGTAGATAGACTTCATCTGAGAGATCGACAGTCATTCGGCACGGAAGAGATAAAAGCAAACAGGGGAGACTTGAGTCTCCCCTGTTCCTTTTGGGGCAGGCAGGCCCGCCTAAGGCGGGCAGGTCAAAAGGGAAATCTCTTCATCCGTTGACCATTCTCTGGATCCTTCTGCCGGTCCTTATCCAGACTGCATTACCTTGGCTTGAAAATCCGCCTTGTCCCCAGTTCTTAACAAAGCAAAAAGAATGCCTGTGACGTGGCGAAAACCGGCCCCACCTTGCGGCTGGATAATCGATTGCGCCAGCTTCAGTTAGAGACTCACTCATAGAGCCTCAGATCTTGGGAGAGCGCTTCAGGGCGGAACTGATGGGCAAATGTGTGGGGGGCATCCCACGCTCTGTTGGAGGTGCGGGCGACCATACTTTCGGTTCAGCATATGGCGGGAAACGCCGTCTTTGCGATTCTTGCTCCGTTTTTGGGGGGCTTGGTGGACCAGTTCCGCTTGGAAAACGCCTTGCTAATTTTCGCCTTGGTGGTTATAATCTTTTTAGTCCTGTTATGGCGGTACCGGCTGAGATGGTTCAAGCCTATCTGCAGTCTATTCGATCATCTTGAGGAGGAGAAGTGAAAAAAAGAGATTGTGGCGTTGAAAAGAACCTGAGCCGCTGTAACTGCACCTACGAGCCATGCAGCCGCAAGGGCATCTGTTGCGAGTGCATACAGTATCACTGGAGCATGAAAGAGCTACCGGCTTGCTTTTTTCCGGATGAGGTGGAGAGGACCTACGACAGGTCGATAAGTAGATTCATCCAGTGCTATGGGAAGTAGGGGCCAGTAGCAGGCAACATAAATCTGCCCCCGGGACAGGTCGAATGTTGTAGCCCCAGGGCTGCAGCCTGCCAAACGCGCTTTTGCGCAACCTAAAGGTTGAGGCTGCAAATTCCAAGACCTCAATCAGGACACATGAGAAAGTATCTGAGAAAAGCTGAAAAGCTCGGAGCCAGTTGGGCAAAGCTGATTCATCCCAAGAACGTGGCAGTCGCGGAATGGGTCAGGCTGAAATGTCAGTACGGATGCGGTGCCTACGGCACCTGTCTGACCTGCCCGCCCTATTCTCCCACGCCGGAATATACCCGCAGGATGCTGGGTCACTATTCCAAAGCCATAATCTTAGTCTACGATGTTCCCCCGGAAGCGAGAGAAAGAGGTCTTCGCCGGAAGATGCGGAAGCAGGTTGCGGCGTTGGAACGGGAGATGTTCCTGGATGGCCACTACAAGGCTTTCGCCATGGCCTGCGGACCCTGTAACCTGTGTAAGAGCTGTGACCTTACACAACCCTGCAAGTATGAGGATATTGCCCGTCCCTCCATGGAGGCCTGCGGAATAGACGTATATGCCACACTGGCAAACTCGGACTACAGGCTGAAGGTGGTCGGATCCCCCGATGAGACGTGCCACTTCTGTGGTTTGATTTTAGTGGATTGATTCTGCTGGGGTAATTGTCTGTTCCAGGGGCTGTCCGCCTTTGTGCTGTTTTCGAAAATGTTTTCAAAGACTCAAAAAACCCGGACGATTTTTCGTAAAACTATTTGTAATAGGGTTAGCCGAGAGGGCGTTTGAGCTACATTTAGATCCGCCAATAAGAAGCTTTCAGAATGGAGGAGAGAATGAAGAGAGCAGTCAGGGTGGTTTTGTTTCTCTTCCTGGTGTGTCTGGTGGGAAGTTTCATAAGTCAGGCTCAGGCCGAAGGACCTAAGCTTCTGATTCCCCAGACTATGTTCGATTTCGGCTACGTTCCACCCCAGAGCAAGATCAGCCATTACTATCTGGTGAAAAACGTGGGTGAGGACACACTGAAGATAGAAAAGGTAAAGCCCGGGTGAGGGTGCACAAAGGCTCCACTTTTGAAATCGGAGCTGGCTGCCGGTGACAGCACCTGGATTGAATTGATCTATACTACAAGAGGGGCAAAGAGCAAAACTCATAAGAGCGCCCGGGTTACCACCAATGACACCACCTTAGGGCGGGTTAGTATCGCCTTCAAGGCGGAGGTGAAGGAGCCGGGCGATTCGGCGCTCTTGCTTGCCGCTGATCCCCCATCCCTGGATTTCGGAGATCCCGAGAAGAGAGTGCGCAGGCTGGAAAGCAAGATCAAGAACGTGACCGACGAGGTGATGCACCTATCCTTAGTCTCTGTGCCTCCTGACTTCTTCAAGAAGGTGCAGCTAAAAGGAGACAAACTGAAACCTGGAAAGACGGCCAAGCTCAAAGTCGAACTGAAGAAAGGCCAGGAGGACGAAAAGTTCCGAAAGTCGATCACCCTGGAAGCCAGATACGGCGAAAAGGGGAAATTCAGGCTCACCGTACCGCTGGTTAAGGGGATCGGCGGAGGCGCTACGGTCAAGAAAGATAAAGAGGATAAGAAAGACGACCAGGATAAGAAAGATAAGGATTAGAGCTTTAGATTGGGGGCTTTGAGCTGAAGCAGCCCTTATCCTCCTTAAGGAGGAGGGGCTTTTTCATGCCTCTTGCATGTACAAGCGGTAAAGGCCACTCAATCGTCAAGGATAGGAGAGAACGCTTGCAGCTCAAAGGATCATATTTGTGGCTTTGTCTCGTTTTGACGTTTGCCTTGCTCACCATCGGCGTTCTGGGCTGTGGGGAAGAGAAATTGAACCCGGGTAACGAGCCGGACGATACCGCCCCGGTGGGATTGAAGGAATCTCCCCAGGAGGGATTCCCGGCCCCTGATTTCACTTTACAGGACCTGGGCGGAACTTCTTACACCTTGAGCGATTTCAGGGGAGAGGTTGTTCTGGTGAACATATGGGCCACCTGGTGTGGTCCCTGCAGAAGAGAGATTCCGTCTCTGGAGAGGTTGTATCAATCGCGCAGAGACAAGGGGCTTGAAATCCTGGCGGTGAGCGTGGACAGGACCTCTTCTTCCAAGGTAGCATCCTTTGCGGCCAAATACCAGATGAGCTTTCCGGTGCTATTGAATCCCCGGGGAGACGTGGCGAACACGTACTGGGCGCGATCCATACCTTCGACATATCTGGTGGACAAAAAAGGGGTGATAAGATGGAAGGTGAGGGGGACCAGGGAATGGGATGATGCCCAGTCCTTAGCCAAGATCGATCAGCTCCTCGCCGAATAAGGGGATGTGCTCTCTAAAGTGAAAAAAATGAAAAAAAAGAGTTGCATTTACCGTTAATATAGATAGATTAAAGTTGAGGCAGTTAAAGATTATCCTCCGTCCCATTTACTCTACTCTGAGTTCCTGCCCCCCTCTCAGATGGATAAGTGGTGACGGAGGACTTTTTTTGGCCCGGATCGGATGACTCTTGAGGATAACGTCAGACAGTGGAGCAAAGATGGAGATGCAGTGTAGTCCAACCTGGCCTGGTGTGCAGAGCGTATAAATAAGGAAAAACCACCTCGCCCTGGTTGACCTGCCTGGTCATGCTCCTGGATTCCGCATCCGCAGAGCTAAGGAGAGAAACGAAATGAAGAGACGAAAGGTAATCGCGCTCCTCTCCGGAGGATTGGACAGCATTCTGGCGGTAAAGATAATGCTGGATCTGAGGTTCGAGGTCATTGCCCTGAACATGAGGACTCCCTTCTGTACCTGCGACGACAAGAACACCTGCTACTCTCAATTGGCCGCAGAGAAGCTTGGGATTCCTCTGAGGGGAGTCTACGGGGGCGAAGACTATCTTGAGATAGTGAAAAACCCCCGGCACGGGTATGGCAAAAACATGAATCCCTGCCTGGACTGCCGGGTGTTTCTCTTCAGAGAAGCCAAAAAGCTCATGGAAGAAGAGGGGGCGGAGTTCGTCTTCACCGGCGAGGTGCTGGGGGAAAGGCCCATGTCCCAGAGAAAAGACGCCATGAACCTAATCGAAAGGGAATCGGGTCTCAAAGGACGGGTGTTGCGTCCTCTCTCCGCTAAACTTTTGGAGCCGACCCTGATGGAAAAGGAGGGAGTGGTGGACCGAAGTAAGCTTCTGGATATTCAGGGGAGATCCCGAAAACCGCAACTGGCCTTAGCCGGAAGATACCAGATCGACTATTTCCCCTGTCCTGCCGGAGGCTGTCTTTTGACCGATCCCGCCTTTGCCCCGAAGGTGAGGGAGTCTCTTGATCACGGCGAGGATTCCATGAGACACATGACCCTTCTTAAAGTCGGACGACATTTCAGGACTCCCTCCGGAGCAAAGATCATCGCCGGAAGAGACAAAAGGGAAAATGAGGCATTGATGGGGCTGGCATCGACTACCGAGCCGAAACTCACTGCCGACGGATATAAGAGTACCTACGTCCTCCTTCTGGGAGAGCCAAGCGGGGAAGACAAAACCTGGGCGGCCAGAGTTTGCGCCCGCTATAGCGACGGAAAGGACTCCGGGAGCGTTCCGGTGAGGATATGGCTGGATTCACCGTCGGAGTTTGAGTTGCTTGAGGTAAGTCCCATAGAGGAATCGCTCCTCTCCGCCTTTCGCGTAGGAGGATGAAATCTTCTGCAAGTCCTCTGTAAGAATTTGCACACCCCCAGCAAGTGTCTAACGCATTCCAGATTAGCTTCGGCCGGTAATTCAGTCATGGCGAGTAGGTGATTAACCTACCCGGTAGCAGTCAGTTGCGCCAGATCCTGGAATCCCCGCCTTTTGCGGGAGCAGGGGTGGGTTGAGGCATAACCCCATAGTCCGCAGCGGATTAGTCTCCAGCCGTCCGGTTTCTTGCGCGAATCCAAGACAACCCCACTGTGCTACGATCAGATGCGATAGTAATGGCGCCATCTAAGGAGGCGACTTTGTGTACTGTCTTGCCGGATGGGTCCTTGTGGTGGCCAAACCTAAGGAGGGGTGGTTGGCATGCTAATTGCCCCTCATACGTCCCCGTGAGGATCAAATTGGTGAGTCCGGGAGAATAAGGCGGTTATTGGATCGAAACTCAGGTAAGACCCGTATTTAAACTTTTTTTAAAAAAAACGCATTTTTCTGTTGACAAAGTTATGATCGGAATATATATTGTACTTGAAAAAGGAAAGAAACCAACATTCTCGATCGGGTCTGACAATTTGAAAATTCAAGAGTTCGCATAAGGACTTCAGAATTCTTTGCCTCGGCTTTTAGCTGAACTTGGCTTCTGCCTTTTTGAGAGAGACGATCATCACGACTCTGCGACACTGACGTTTTGGGGCTGTGGCTGGATACCAAATCAAAACCGGAAGTTGAAAAGACAAAGGTGAGACTTATTCTGGCTGGCTGAGTTTTGTCGAAAGGAGGAAGAACCTAAGAGGCGGTAGATAAAGGTTTAGGATTAGGACTTTGAGACAAACCTTTATTATAAGGAGAGGGGAATGAGACATAAGGACTTCAAGCGGATCGTCGTCCTCCCGGCCTTAACCTTTATCTTCTTGTTCCTTGCAGCAGACAGGATCTCTGCACAGGTGGACAGCGCAGACGTTGCCATAAGTTACAAGACGGCCTACCCGGGCAACGTCACCGAGGTGGAGGTGCAGTTGAAAAATCCGATGCCCATCAGCGGGTTTCAATTCATGATTACCGTGAGCAACGTTGATCTGATCGATTTTTATACGGACAGCGTAACCATATCAACGGTCTTGGACACGGTGTGGGAGGATACCTGTACGGGCCCGGAGCCACACGGCGATTCGTGCTTCATAGTCGACAGCGTGCGGGTGCTTGATTTGTTGGTGCGATATTGTCATATCGACACCGTCGGTTCTCTGATAAGCGGGTGGAATCTGGTGGAATGTCACGGTGACACGGGCGACATCAACTCACCGGAGTGCAACTGGATATTGGTGTTTGGCTTCGACATAGGCGATCCCATCATGCCTTACCCCAACTACCGGACGCTTTTTAAGTTCTGGGTGGACGTGGGCTGCCTCAGCGACACCTCGACTGATCGCAACGTGTCGTTCTACATGACTCCCGGTGGAAACAGTTTCCTGTCCGATCCTAATGGTGACGTGGTGCCTTTTCGGTACCACCAGAGTGATCTGACAGCCTGGTGGTCGGTTCCCGGGGATGCCAACTCAGACAGCGTGGTCAACGTGGGTGACGTCACCTACCTGGTATCTTTCCTTTACAGGAACGGACCGCAGCCCTGTATGCCCGAGGCGGGAGACGCCAACGAGGACTGTAATGTTAACGTGGGCGACTTGACCTACTTAGTCTCCTATCTCTACCGGGATGGACCAGCCCCCCTGCCGGGATGCTGGCATGGATTTGGAAAGAAGGATGAGTGAGATGTTTATTTTCGCTTGACGAAACCTGTAAACCCTTAACCTTTGCTTGGAAGGAGGTGAAGTAAGGAAGGGGTAAAACCAATTACTTTTGCTCAATTCGATAACTCTTTGAAATGAGGAGGTGAGAAGAACAAATACCAAAAGGCTACTAACTGATTGTAACCTTTTAGAGAAGGAGGGGGAAATTGAGTTTTGGCTTTTTGGTGAATTTACTTTGAGGTTTACGTCACCAAAAAGTTTGAAGCAAAAACCTTTTTGAACATGTAAGGAGCTACAAAATGAAGCGAAACTTGTTACTACTCGCAGTGATGATTTGGGTAGCGTTCGGCTTCAGTCTGGCCTATGGTGCTCAGGACCCCAATGACAACGGCGTGGCTGACACCTTGTACTTAGAGGTGTGGGCAGGAGACGATGGTCTGTTCGGGTATCCGGCTGACGTCAGGTTCAACCTGTATGTCACCAACGATATCGTGACAGACTCTATCGACTCCATCGCGGGTATGGTTATCCCCCTGTGCTATACGTCAACCAACGCTGGTGCTAACGCCACAATAAACCCGGCCGAGAACACCTGCTTCGTGTATCCTTTCCCGGGCTTGGATCAGAGCATTTTCAGTCATATGCCCGACATGGCTACCAATACGGCGAGCAACTGGATGATGGATATGTCTTCCGACTACTTGGGTCGTGATTGGGACACCAAGATTCTGGATCTGGCCTATCAGCCTCAGATCTTCTGGCTGTCGATAGTGGCCAGCGGCACTCAGGATACCAGGTTCGGAGGCGGCAGCAGAATGCTGACTGCGACCATCACCTTCACCATTGATGATTCCACCAACATCTGCTTGGATACCTGCTTCTGGCCGCCGACCAGCCGCCTGGCATTCGCCAGGTCGGATGCGGTGACCTACTTCCCGCAGATCTGGGACGATTATGCAGAAGCGGAAGTCTGTGTGGAGCTTTTTACCGTGCCGAACATCTTCCCGTACTTCACTGACGGCGTGGATGACCAGACTAAGGACGTGAACGGCACCGGCTTCTCCACCGACAATTTCACCGTGGTGGACGACGATGGTACCATCAGCAGCGTCACCGCTGCCTTTGTGGGAACGGGTGTGGCTAACGTGACTGTGGTTCTTACCGCAGCCGACTCCAAGACCGGTCATGTCGAGTATGACGTGACGGATCACTGTCAGGCTGGTGGAACGGTCACCATAACCGCCACCGACAATCAGGGTGGAACCGGAACTGACGACTTCACTATCACCCTGACCAACGCGGCTCCGGTCGTTACCTGTCCGGGCAACGCCACCGTCAAGTATTGCGACGGCTTCACCGGCCAGGCCACTGCCACCGATGCCAATGGCGATGCGGTTACCTTCTCTGGTGACTGTGCTACTGACGGCAGCTTCGACTTGACCTTCACCTGCCAGGACGTGGGCGTAAACACCTATACCGTGATCGCCACCGACGTTTGCGGCGCTACCGATCAGTGTCAGTTCACCGTGACCGTGACCAATGCGGCCCCGACGATCTCCTGTCCGGAGAACGCCGTTGCAACTGCCGGCTCTCCGCATGTCAGCACTGACTTCGTCGCTGCCGATGATTGCAATGACTTCAGCGTCGGCGTAAGCATTGCGCCTCCTTCGGTCAATGCTCCGGTTATCGTGGGTTCCCACGTGGAGTGGCAGACCGATGCGGCCGAGGAAGGCCTCTTCGTCATCACCCTCACCGCAACGGATGGGTGCGGACTGACTGCCACCTGCGACTACGAGGTTGACGTGGTCTCCTACGGATTTACCAATATCTTCATCCCGAATTCCGACTGCGTGAATCCTGGAGAGTATGTTTGCCTGCCGATCCTGATCGACAACAACACTACCCCGTTTGGCGGCTTTGAAGTGACCGTCGACTTCGACTACACTTCTATGACCTTTGTGGGCGCGGAGCCCGGAGAGGCCATCGAGGGCTTTGAGAAGTTCATCTACAGACTGCTTCCCTGCCCGGCTTGCGGATGCTGCAAGTACAAGATCCTGCTGTATGGTCAGTACGACATGCCCAACGGCGTGGAGAACATCGGTGACCCCATCCCCATGACTCCAAGTGGAGTGTATCAGGTGCTGGTCGACCTCTGCTTCGTTGTGAACAACAACGAGAACCTAAGAGGCCTAAAGATTCCGGTCTGCTTCGAGTGGGAAGGCACCATCGATCCTCAGACTGGCTGCTTGGTTGAGGACTGGAACTGCGGAGAGAACACCTTCTCCAGCTTGACCGGAGATACTCTCTACACCAGCTTCCTCTGCTGCCAGTTCGTTGCGGATCTGTGCGACGATCCCTCCGACAGGGTTGACGGCAAGCTGATCTTCCAGTATGGCGTCTGCGGACAGAACTGCGGCGGTGTGGACGTTTGTGCTGCCGGTCCTGGTCTGTGCAAGCGCGGAGACATCAACATGAACTACCAGACCTACGAGGTAGCTGACGCGGTTCTGTTTGCCAGCTACTTTGTCGAGGGTACGGTGGTCTTCCGCTATGACATGGCCTACCAGATCTGCGCCACCGACGTCAATGCTGACGGCAGGACCCTGACTCTGTCAGACTTGGTTTACTTGATCAGAGTCATCCTGCACGACGCAG
>CBDUQU010000115.1:0-10315 GCA_965369445.1 uncultured bacterium
GGCTAGTTGTCCGGTAATAGCTGCGGATGGCACTATCTATGTGGTTGGCTACTATACACTCTATGCTTTCAACCCAAATGGAGCTTTGCGGTGGGAGTGGGAAGCCGATCCGCATTATCAAATCGGCGGTCTTGCACTCGGGACGGATGGAACAATCTATACCGCTCACATCACAACTGCTTATTACGTTAGAAGAGTGTTTGCCATTAATCCCGATGGATCGCTCAGATGGTCAAATGAGAATGCGTGGCCATCATATATGCCGCTGGGGCCCAACACTATCAGAGCCCTTACAATTGGCAAGAACGGCGAGGTCTATGTAAATTGCCAGGATTACGGCACTACTTCTCGTGAACGCTTACGAGCCCTTAATCCTGATAACGGTTCCATTTTGTGGGATATGGAACTGGGAGTTTACGTTAACCAAGGCGGAATGGCGATCGGATCAGACGGCACGATATATGTACCACTTGCTGGTGGAACCCCAAAGCTTGCTGCAATAACCCCTGATGGAGCAATAAAGTGGGAATATGATATGGCCACCCCCGGTATTCCCTCCATTGGTTCTGATGGCACAGTCTATGTCACTGGCAGCAAACTCTATGCCTTAACAAGCAGTGGACAAGTGAAATGGACAGCTAGTGATGGATCTACTGGCACACCCGAGGTAGCGATAGCCTCAGATGGAACCATTTACTCCCGTCTTTTTCATCTTGACAACTGGGGCGGATTACACTTGCTCACCGCGGTAAATACAGATGGTTCAATAAAATGGACGCTGGAGATACCATTTGAGGCTGGTACTCCCGCAATCGGGTCAGACGGCACGATTTATGTCACTGGAGGATGTAGGCCAGGTGTACTAACTGCGGTATATGGCTCTGCACCTCTGGCATCATCTCCCTGGCCCAGATCACGCTGCGGCAACAGAAACACCGGTTGTTATGGCGAGTATTGAGGTAGAACTCAGTTGGGGCAGGGGTTTAACCCCTGCCCCAACATGAGCCTGGGGTATTTGCTGCCGGGGACGTAAGAGAAAAAGAGCTAAGACAGATAACCACCGCCGTCAGCGACGGCACAGTTGCGGCCTTCATGGCGGAAAGATATATTGAAGAATTCAATGTAGGGGCGAATCTAAAGATTCGCCCCTACATTTACTCGCCGTATTTCCGAGATTCGAATACTATCCAAGGATCTACAAGACAGTCGAACTTCAACCAAAAGTTGTGGGTTTAATTTTCTATTCCCTTCTGTGCGGGGACACCTTTTTTGAAAGGGTGTTTTATCTCTTTTACTTCGGAGACTAAGTCGGCAAGCTGAATCAGCTTCCTGGGGGCGCCGCGGCCGGTGAGAATAAGGTGGAGATCGGGGGGCTTTTGCTTAATTAGGTCGGTTACATCTTTTAGGGTAAGAAGCTTCTTATCAAGTGCGATATTTATTTCATCCAGAACGATGATATGGTATTTTTTGGATAGGATTTGATCTTTTGCAAACTCCAAAGTTCTTTTTGCGGCTTTCACGTGTTCTTCGAAGGGGTGGATGTCGCCTTTTATCTTGACGTATCCTTTCCCCATAGTTTTGATCTCAATTCCGCAATCGAACTTCTCGACGAATTTCAGTTCACCGTACTTCTTGAAGCTCTTTATGAATTGAACGATTAGAG
Organism: uncultured bacterium; assembly: GCA_965369445.1. GTDB lineage: Bacteria > Zixibacteria > MSB-5A5 > MSB-5A5 > SM1-73 > SM23-73-3. The sequence goes on from CBDUQU010000115.1 coordinate 1,664, forward strand.
TCTTTTTTCCGTGTCCAGCCGCCCGCAGTGCGGTACCCAAGGCAGCGGTGGTTTTTCCCTTTCCATCGCCGGTGTAGACTATGACCAGCCCCTTTGTCTTACTGCTTTTCATTGCTGTGGAATCCCAAATCCCTAATAATAACCCCACACCCCTATCCCCTCTCCATTTGATGGAGAGGGGTTCACCCTGAAGGGCTCACCCTGAAGGGAACCGAAAGGGGTGAGGTCAATTGTCACATATTACTTCTTATCTATACGCTACTGTCTTGACGATATCATCGTCCACACTGAATTTCTTCAAGAAAGCCTCGCGTTCGGTCTTCATCTTCTCCACCCAGGCTTTATATTCATCACCCCGGCCTTTGCTTTCAAAGAAGATCTTCGGGTTTACAATCTCCTTCGGCACCTTGCTCAAAAGCTCGGCGTTCTCCGGAGCGTCCACATCAACGATCTCGTAGCCGAAGTCCGGGTCCTTGGTCCACTTTATCTTTCCGGAGAGCATAGCCTCGAGCATAGCAGAGGAGTGGCGAATTTTCACCTTGAGCGCATCTCCCTTCTCTTCATCTCTCTGGTCCCCGCCTATGTATCCGGTATTCATCAGCCAGGTCTGCAATCCCGGCAGCTTGGCAGCAAGCTCACTGAACCTCTTGGCCTGTAGTCCAAATGGACGGGGGAAAAACGGCTGGGTAAAGGGTGAACGGGTCTTGCCCCTTTCTTTGCCCGCTGCGGAGGTCTTTGAGGTTTCCCCTAACATGAAGTAACCCGCTGCCAACTCCGGCGTGTGGAGACGAACGATGCCGGGAACTGCCGCATCTGGTCCCTCGTCCCGGTTCAGAATCCCCAGGGATCTCATGGGTGGAATATCATCGAAGCTGGCAGCGTCCTTTATCGCCTTCATGGGGATGATCGATCTTCCGTTCTGCGTCCAAACGGTGAAATCCCATCCATCCTCCGGAATGTCATACTCGTCCACCACATCGTCGATCTTAACCTTTCCGCTGATGAAGTCCTCCACGTTCTGCGGTGGAGCTCCGGTTTCGATAAGGATATCCTTCAGCCGCGCCACGTCGTCCGGGCTAAGACGCGCCTTGCTGAAATCAAAGGTTCCGTCCGAGTTGGGGAAGACGTTTTCTGTCCAGGCATCCGGATGCGTGGAACCGGCGAAAAGCACCGGCTCTGTTTCTTCGGTAAGCCCAAAGGTCTTGGCAAAGCAACCATTCTCCGTTATGGTAAGAGTGCCGTCCGGCCACATGACGATCATGTCATCCTGAATCGGCTGAGTCAGCTCACCTTGTTTGCTGAAGGTGGTGGTGGTTTTACCCGTGCCCGAAAGCCCCATGATCCCCATGGTCATGGATTTTCCATCGATGGTCACCTTCTTGGCGCCGGCATGAAGAACCAAACCACCCAATCCATATACATAGTGATTCAGCATTCGTAAAGCGCCCTTTTTGGTCTCGCCGAAATAATCCGAGCCTATCACATAAGTGGTCCAGTTCTCCAAATCCACCAGCATAGCCAGATTGCCCGGCATGTCCTCAAGCGGCAACCCTGCGGTAAAAACCAGGCGGAAGCGAGGCTTGAATGGCTGTTCTAGCTGTTCCTTAGTCTCTACCGCCGAGCGGGAGAAGGCCAGCACCTGCTGCATGCCAGCCAGATTGGCTGCTTCCAAGGAATACAACCACTGTATCGGCACCGCGCCTTTGCCATATCCATAATATGCATTGATCGCGATAATCGTTCCCTGCTTCTCGATGTAAGCCTTCTGTCTCTCGATAAGCTCGCGGGCCTTGGCCGGATCTATAATGCCCCCGGAGAAATTATCTTTTTCCGATTCCTCCGCGATGCAGTAGGTCAACTTGGCCTTTCTGGCTTTGAGCCGGGTGATCTTGTTGATGTTGCCGTAAGTGGTCTTCATCAGGGACGGCGCATGCTTGAGAGCCAGATCCCGTAATTCCTTTTGCGTGGGATCGGTTATGTACTCAACATTATAGGGCTTCTGAGAAAGATCGACCCTTTCCGCTGCTGACATGCTTGACTCCTTTTTTTGTGGTGTCAGATCACTCTTTAACTAAAGTTGACAGATTCTTACTTCCGCTATTTTCCTTCTTCCTCTTCTTCGGCAGGAGGCTGAGCGATTATGCCGGAATCCATCAGAACCTTGGCCTGATCTCTGGCACGTTTTATTATCGCCGAAGCTCTGTCAAAAAGTTCCTGCCTTGAGGCTTTGATCTTTGCGATCCCCTGCTCAATTGCCTTAAGTCCCACTGCCACGGCCTCTCTGGGATACACCTCCCATTCGTCCATGGTGGGAATCAAATGGTTCTCGTCTAAACCTTTGTCTTCAGCGGTTTTCGCCAATTCGTTTGCCGCGGCGATCACCATCTCGTCGGTGATGGTGGAAGCCCTAACGTCCAGAACTCCGCGGAAAATCCCCGGGAAGCCCAGAGAGTTATTCACCTGATTGGGGAAGTCGGATCTGCCGGTGGCCACGATTCGAGCTCCTGCTTCCTTGGCATCCCAGGGCCATATCTCCGGAATAGGGTTAGCGCAGGCAAATACTATGGCATCCTTTTTCATGGAGGCCACCCACTCTTTCTTTATCACGTCCGGTCCCGGCGCCGAGTAGGCTATGCAAACGTCGGTATCCCTCATGGTCTCGGGGATATCTCCCCTCCTTCCCTCCTCATTGGTGATCCGACAGAAGTCGTATCGGGGGTCTCCCCTCTTGTACTTGGTTCTCTCCGGATAGAGTATGCCGTCTATGTCGCACATGATGACCTGAGCCGGATTGACCCCGGCGGCGATCATCACCCGCAGGCAGGCCACGCTGGCAGCGCCAGCTCCGATCATGGACACCTTTATCTGGTCCATCTTCTTGCCCACGATCTTCAGCGCATTGATCAGCGCTGCCACGGTGACGCAGGCAGTACCCTGCTGATCATCGTGCCACACGGGGATTCTGGCCTCGCGCCGCAGGGTGTCCAGAATATAAAAACATTTTGGCTGGGCAATATCTTCCAGATTTATCCCTCCGAAGGAAGGTTGCAGAATTTTCACTACCCGAATGAGTTCGTCCGGATCCTTGGTGTCTAAGCAGAGCGGGTAAACGTCCACGCCGCCCAGGTATTTAAACAACAGCGCTTTGCCTTCCATCACCGGAAGACCTGCCTCCGGGCCGATGTCTCCAAGACCCAAAACCCGTGTGCCGTCGGAAATCACGGCCACGGTGTTTCCTTTGTTGGTATGCTCCCAAACCTTTTCATGATGTTTGTCGATATCCCTGCATGGTTGAGCCACACCTGGAGTATACCAGATGGCAAAATCATTGAAATCTCTGATAATGCATCGGGGAACGATCTCGATCTTCCCCCGGTAAAAGGGATGCAGCTTCATGGCATCCTCACCCGGCTTTTTCGCTTTAGCGATAAGTTCTTCTTTACTTAACATCTTATTCCTACCTCCTATCTTTCATTAAAAACATGAATCCATCTTTTTGGAGCACTCGATTCCATAGTCTACAATTTTCTAGTCTGCAAATTACGCAACCGGCATATCAAAATCAAGCGAAATTTGTGAAAAATTTCACTTTCGGCCCAGCTCACAGGCCCGATCTGTAACCTGAAGATTTCCCCTGGTGCCAAAGAGAAACCCTGATTATCCCCGTGAGACAAAAAAGCGGGTGCAAGAATCATCTTCCACCCGCCAGATCATGCCGCGTCGCCTCACATCAGGTGATACTTCTCGATGTTGGCGTCTGCAATCGCCTGAATCCTCTTCAGCTCCTCGTCTCCCCCCGGCTTCTTGAAGAGATGTCTGAATCTTCCCTGGAGCTTCAAATACTCCTCCACCGGCTTCTTCTTGGTTATCTTTCTCACCGAGGTAACTTTTCCGTATTCTATCTCAACCAAAGGGATAAGCCCGGTCTGTACTGCCACCTGACCCACCTTGATGGTTAAAGCCGGGTCGTGAATCCAGCCCAGCGGACAGGGACAATGAATCTGAAGGTACTTTGGTCCTTTGATGCTTAAAGCCTTCTTCACCTTTTTCTCAAGATCCCGGTAATATCCCACCGAAGCAGTAGCTGCATAAGGAATACCATGCGCGGCGACTATCTCCAGCATAGGTTTCTTATCGGTGGTCTTGCCCCAGGATACTTTGCCCGAGGGAGCCGTGGTGGTGGAAGCTTCAAAGGGAGTCAAACCGCTCCTCTGGACTCCGGTGTTCATGTAGGCTTCGTTGTCGTAGCAGATGTATAAAATATTGTCTCCTCGTTCCAGCACTCCGGAGAGGCAGCCGATCCCGATGTCGGCAGTTGATCCATCGCCTCCCTGGGCTATCACAGAGGCTTCACCCTCTCTTCCCAGCGCTCTCAATGCCGCCTCGATTCCGGTGGCCACGGCGGCGGGATTTTCAAACAACGAGTGGATCCAGGGCATTTTCCAGGCAGATTGCGGGTAGGCAGATGAAACCACCTCCAGACATCCGGTGGCGCAGGTGGCAATGGTATTCTCACCGGCGGCATTCATCACCAACCTTGCCGCTAAAAGTTCCCCGCAACCTGCGCAGGCACGATGTCCGGGAGCAACCAGGCTCTCCTTGACCGGCTCCTTTTTCTTTTTCGGTGAAGCAGGTGTTTTTTCATTCATTGCACTTTCATCCTTTCCCGTAGTTTTTTTCTTTCAGTCACTCTCCAATTCCTATAAGTTCCTCTCTCAGGTCCATAAAATGGTCTTCCATCATTTCGGACTGAGCTCTTTTTACCCCCTCTATGATCGACTTGGTGGGAACATCCCTTCCTCCCAATCCAATAATGAATCCACATATTCTGGGTTGTTTCTTTTTTCCATAAAAAACCGCCCTCAACTCATTGAGCAAGATTCCACCGAATCCCAAAGAGAGAGCTTTCTCCATGACCACGATAGTGTCCACATCTTTCAGGGCATCATAGATGACTTCTTTAGGGAAAGGTCGAAAAGCCCTGATTTTCAATAGTCCCACGTTCTGACCCTTCTCCCTCATCTCATCCACCGCCTCTCGCATGGTCCCAACCACCGAACCCATTCCCACCACGGCGGTTTTTGCGCCGTCCAGCCTGTATTTATCTACCAAACCACCAGCATATCGTCCAAACTTCGCCTTGAATTCATCCGCCACCTCCTCTATCACTGGTATTGCCGCTTCAATGGCTTGTTGAAGCCGATATCTGGTCTCCATATAATAGGTAGGATCTGCCAAAATTCCAAAGGTAACCGGATTTTTGGTGGTTAAATAGATCTCCGGCTTATATGGAGGGAGGAACTCATCCGCCATCTTCTGATCCATCAGTTCCACCGGTTCGAAGGCATGGGTCAGGATGAATCCATCCATATTGACCATCACCGGAAGGGAGATTTCAGGATTCTCTCCTATTTTGTATGCCTGCAGTTGCATGTCATGCACCTCCTGGCAATCCTCAGCATAAAGCTGTATCCATCCCGAATCCCTCAACGTCATGGCATCCTGATGATCGTTCCAGATGTTTATGGGTGCGGACAGGGAACGATTGCAGCAGGTTATGGATACCGGAAGCCTCAGACCGGCAATGTTGAAAAGAACCTCTGCCATCAAAAGCAAACCCTGGGCGGTGGTGGTGGAGTATGCTCTCGCACCCGTAGCAGACGCTCCCAAAATAACGGAAGCGGCGCCGAATTCGCTCTCCACGTTGATGAATTCCGATTTTAGCTCTCCGTCTGCCACCATCTGGGAGAGATTTTCCACGATGTGGGTCTGGGGAGTTATGGGATAGGCGGAGATCACATGCGGACGACATACCTTCACCGCCTGCGACACCGCCATGGATCCTTCTATCACCTTCTTCATCATCTCACCTCCAGTACCATCTCGATATCATCCACCGGGCATTCCTCCGCACAGATTCCGCATCCCTTGCAGAAGTCCATGTCCGCCCAGTACTTCCTATCCTCACCGAAAACCACCCCGTCCGGGCAGACCATCACGCATATGCGACAATCCGTGCATTTGTCGTGTTTGAAGACCGGTTTTTTTACTCTCCAGCTTCCGGTTTTGTATTCCTTGCTCGATCCCGGCTTGACCACTATTCCCTCAGGTTTTGTGGATCCGAATTCGGGCTTAGTCACGTTGTCCTCCTTTCATCAGATCATACGCCTTCTGAATTGCCCGGGCGTTCTTCTCTCCCACCTCACCGGGAAACCTCTCCTTCACGCTTTTGATGATTGCCTCCACTGAGATCAGCCCGGTGATGCCGGAGAACGCGCCCATCAGCGTGGTGTTCTGAACCGCACGACCGATGGTCTCCAGGGCGATCTTGGTGGCGGGAATGGTCCTCACCTCAGCCGACGTCTTCAGCGCCAGTTCCTCCGGCTTTTTTTCCGTATCCACCAGAACCATTCCGTCCGGCTTGAGGCCAGAAAGAACATCGATGGCGCCGATCAAGGTATGATCCTGGATTATCAGGTAATCCGGTTCATATATCTGGCTCCGGTTATGCACCTTGCGATCAGCGATCCTGACGAACGACTGAACCGGGGCTCCCATGCGCTCGCTGCCGAATGAGGGAAATGCCTGGGCATACTTCCCGTCCTCGAAGGCGGCTACTGCTAAAAGCTCAGCCGCGGTCACCACACCCTGCCCTCCCCGACCATGTATCCTTATCTCCTTTAGCATAATCCTCCTCTCCTAAAACTTCAAATATCTGTTACCAGCTAATGTAGTACGTTGCGACTTAGTGAAAAATTTCACAACTTAAATACACTACGGAGTATTGATCTTTTAGTTTTGAAATAATCCAATACCAAAACTGTTCCTGAGCGTTGGTCTTCCACGGATTTGCACGCCCTTCAACCTGGCGGATTCCTCTTCAGGGCTCACAACCGGGGCAAGGTTATCCTCTTCTGAGCCTGGTATTTCCCCTTCTTGTCCTTATACGAGGTCTGGCACACCTCGTCCGCCTCCAGGAAGATGATCTGCGCTATTCCCTCGTTGGCATAGATCTTGGCAGGAACAGGGCCGGTGTTGGAGATCTCCAGGGTGGCGTACCCCTCCCACTCCGGCTCAAAGGGGGTAACGTTAACGATGATACCGCACCGTGCATAGGTCGACTTTCCCAGGCAGATGGTCAGGATGTTTCGGGGAATCTTAAAGTACTCCACCGTCCTGGTCAGGACGAAGGAGTTGGGCGGGATGACGCACGTCTCCCCTTTAATATCTACGAAGGAGTGAGCGTCGAATTTCTTGGGGTCGACTATGGTGGATTTTGCGGCATTGAACACTTTGAATTCATCCGCTACCCGGATGTCGTAACCATACGAGGAGAGCCCGAACGAGATGACTCCTTCCTTGGTCTGCTTCTCGGAGAACGGCACAATCATCTCATGTTCTTTTGCCATCCTCCTGATCCACCTATCTGATTTTATTGGCATGGCTCCTGGTAAATTAAAAGTTGAAGGTTGGTTCGGGGTGCCCTCACCCCGAACCATAAATGTTGCGGGGTAAGGGCTTGCCTTGAGGGCGCAGGCCGAAGGATACCCCGCAACAACAACGGTGGAATGTTGGCTATACTTGGCCTTAAACGCTATATTCCGACATTATCCTCTTAATCTTTTCCGTCAGTTTCAGAGCCTTATCCAAATCCCTTTGCCACATGTTCCGGCCAAAGATCAAACCGGTTACGCCTGCCTCCATGGAAATCTTCACCTTCTCCAGAAGATCCTCATCCGAGATCTTGCTACCCCCCGAAACCAACACCAATGTCCTCCCGGCTGATCTCACCACTTTCTCCATCGCTTCTTGTGGTGAGAGCTTCATTTGATCGTATGGTTTGGGCAGATCCTTCGCCCTTGCTTCATCGTACTCCGGAAGATTCAGCTTGACCACGTCCGCACCCAATTCGCAGGCCACCCTTGCGGCATAGTCGACCGCGTAAAGACTATCCCTTCCCCCTTTAGCCTCGATGGCCTCTCCTCTGGGATAGGCCCACATGATCAAAGGCATCCCCAAAGCATCACAATCCTCTCTGATCTCGGAGAACTGCTGGATGTCCTCATCCTGGGCAGGCGAACCCACATAAAGCGTGTATCCCACTGCATCCGCCCCCAACCTCACTGCATCCTCCACCGAAGCGATCTGGGGAGAAAAGGCATAATTATCCTTCGGGATACTGGTCTTGCCGTTGAGTTTCAAAATCAGAGGAACCTCTCCGGCGAAATCTTTCATATACTTTTCCGCCAGACCGATGTGAAATACTATCCCTGAATATCCACCCTCCTTGGCCAGTTTTAATTGAAAGATTGGATCAACCGAATCTGGGTTGGCGAAAAAATCAACCGGTCCATGCTCCAACCCCTGATCGATAGGCAGGAAAAGCAGGGTGCCATTAGCAGGACCATATCGATATAACAGACGGTGAAGTCTGGTTCTTTTCCCCGGACTGAGATCTAAGTCCTTTAAGGCAGATCTTGGTTTCATCTTTCCCCCAATTTTACAGATTTCCAAAATGTAAAAATTGCTTTTCTCTTATTCTGTAACAGTGAAGGTTTTAGACCTTTACTTGATTGTAGCCGCAAAATTTATAGAGCAACGCAAAGCTCATTTTAAGGATAGAGTTTCCCTTGAGGTATTTTTAGCAATGCG
>CBDUQU010000116.1:0-9946 GCA_965369445.1 uncultured bacterium
CATCTCCGACCGTGCCATCATCCTGGATTCCGTTTCCAAGAGGTACAGCGCCTGCGGGGCCAGGATCGGGTGCATGGTGTCGAAAAACCAGGAGGTCATCAGTGCGGCTCTGAGGATGGGCCAGGCCAGGTTGTGTTCTCCATCCATCGAGCAAGCCGGGGCCGCCTCGGCGCTCAAGATCGGGGAAGACTATTTTGAAAGGATGGCAGCAGAATACATGAGGCGAAGGGATACGGTTTATGACGAGCTGATGAAAATCCCGGGGGCAATGTGTCTTAAGCCCAACGGCGCATTCTACGTCATGGCCAGGCTGCCGGTCAAAGACATTGAGGACTTCTCCCAGTGGATGCTCACCGATTTCAACCTGAATGGTGAAACCACCATGATCGCGCCGGGACCGGGATTTTATGCCACGCCGGGAAAGGGCCGGGATGAGGCCAGGATAGCCTACGTGCTGAACGTGGACGATCTGAAAAAAGCCATGAGAATTATAGCCAAGGGAATCGAGACCTATAATAGCAGTCGGCAGACTTCAGACGGCTGACAGCAGACAGAAGATAATCGAGCCGAGGGCAGATGAGCGACAGTTATTGCATTGGTATCGACCTGGGGGGGACTAACATAAAGTTTGGCTTAGTCTCGCTTGAGGGGCGGGTTTTGCACAAGGGAATGCTGTCTGCCCAGGTGAATCTGGGGAGAGAGGCCATCTTGAGCAACCTGAAGCAGGCCGTAGAGCAAGCACTGGTTTTTGCCGGGCGGAAGAAGATAAGAATCAACTGCATAGGCGTAGGTTCACCCGGGAGCGTAAACTTGAGGACCGGAAAGATCGAAGGTTCCTGCCCCAACCTCCCTCAAATGCTTGGAGTGAACCTCAAGAAATGGCTCTCTGACCATTTCGAGTACCCGACATACGTGGACAACGACGCCAATGTCATGGCACTGGCTGAGTTTAGGTTCGGAGCAGCTAAGGGATTCAAGGATGCGTTCTGCTTGACCCTGGGAACCGGAATCGGGGGCGGAATAATCTTAGATGGAGAGCTTTTCCACGGTTCGAGCTTCGCCGGCGCCGAATTCGGGCACATGACCATCTCCCACAACGGACGAAAATGTAACTGTGGCGGCATAGGCTGCCTGGAGATGTACGCCTCCGCACCAGCTATGGTGAAAGATGCCAAGAGACTTCTGCGCAAGGACCAAAAATCGATGATCCACAGGCTAATCAAGGGCAATTTAGATAAACTCACAACCGAGGTTCTATTTCAGGCAGAGAAGAAGGGAGATCCTACAGCCGCGCGTGCGATAAATCAGGTCTGTGCATATTTGGGCGCAGGCATTGCCAGCGCTGTTAATCTTATAAATCCACAGGTGGTGGTAATCGGGGGCGGAGTATCACAGGGGGGACTCGGCTTTATCCGCAGAATCGAAAAGGAAGTCAAAAAAAGAGCCTTCCCCTCCGCGACTAAGAGACTGAAAGTAGTCAAGGCCAAATTAGGCAACGACGCCGGCTTCATCGGCGCCGCGATCTTGTGTTCATCTGCTAATCGGTGAGACAACCTGTACCCTCCCCTTTATCCCCTCCCGCTTGCAGTGAGCTTGTGCTTCGACTTCGTTTATCCTGAACGAAGTTGAAGGGCTCGGCACCATGTCTTCGACTCCGAGGTCGCTCAGACTCGAGGAGAGCTTGCCAAATGGCCGAAACCTGTAAAGGGAGGGGAAATATCGTCTTGCCTGGATGGCGAAGAGTCAAGGAGCGGCCAGCCGGGAGTGTAAGCGGTCCCCTCTCCCATTTTGGGAGAGGGTCAAGTTGAAAATCCCGCCAGAGGCGGGGGTGAGGGCAAAAGTAGATCTCCAGCTAGCGAAAAAGTAGGTCAGGCATAGCGTCCAGGCGGACGCTTGCCCCCGGACGGGCTCGTTTGGGCGTCTGGGCAGGCGGATCCGTAGGACACCTTGCTTGACAACTGATTTTCAACCTTTAAATTGTCCATCTGAATTAACAGGTAATTTAGTTATCTTTAGGATGGTTAACTTACTTATCTATAATCTATATACATCTCGTCTGTGTCCAACGTGGAGAACAATAATCTCTTTTGCTTTGTCGTTGATCTCGTAGATGATTCTATAATTGCCAACTCGGATTTTCCATCCTTCGCGTCCAATCAATTTCGAGCACCCAGAAGGTCTTGGATTATCAGAAAGACGTAAGATGGCTTGCTTAATTTTTTCATATTCTGTTTCACCAAGAGCCACTAGTTCCTTCTGGGCTCGTCGGAGGATAAAGAGGAAATATTTCATCTACGCTTTCTTTCTATCTGAGTAACGGCTCGATCAAAGGGAATTGGTTTGCTCTTTGATGCTTTTGCCTTATCGTATGCTCGGATCGACTCCAACTCCTCTAAAGCCTCAAGGATCTTGCGATACTCTTTTATATCGAGCATTATTCCTATCCTTTTTCCTTTTTCATCTACCACGTATTTTTCCTTAAGTGAAATCATGAAATTTCTACCTCCATTGTTTGTGAATTCGTCTGATGATCAAGTGTATGAGCTTTTTTGTTCTATGTAAATCTGTTAGCCTCAAAAATAGTATACTGAGAACATTCTTTCTGTCAAGTTATTTTCCCGAGTTTTGGCCCGCCTGATGCGAGCCCTATCGCGATTAAGTGTTAAACACCAATAATTTAGTCCCGCGTAGGCGAGGCCTTGTTGGGACAGGGGTTGCCCAGACGAGCGGACGCTCCCGTCTGGGGGCACGTCCGTGCACCCCTGTCCGGATGAGTTCAGGGCTGGGGTTAAACCCCCGCCCTAACGAGTTTTTTTATTCGTTGAACTTCTTCACTGCCTCCACCATGTTTTTCAGCTTTTTGTGTGCTTCAGCTTGAGGCAGAAATTCCAGCCCACAGGAAGGATTGATGAGAATCTTGTCTTCGGGCATTTTCCTGGTGACCTTTTCGAAGATGGCCAGGAGTTCAGACTCGCTCTCCATCTTCGTATTTCGAGCATCCACACAACCGAGGCCAATATCTTTCTGACCCCAATGTTCTATGAGCAACTCAAGGTTCTCTTCCCAACTCACCACGTCCACACCAACAATGTCAACGGGAAGATCAAAAAGATCGGGCACCAGTTTCTGAATGGAGCCAAAATATAGATACAGGGCAAACTTGGCCTCTATCCCTCTGGTGATTATCTTCAGAGACTCCTCCACCAGTCCGAGTTTATCCGGGTGGAAGCACAAGGAGGGCTCGTCCATCTGGATTATCCTAGCGCCTTCCTGGCTCAGCTTCTCTGCTTCCTTGTGCAGAATCTCTGCTACATCGAAGACCAACTTCTCCTCGTCCCGGTAGAACTCATCCATACACAGTTGCGCGAAGGTGAAGGCTCCCACCATGACCGGCTTGATCTCCGTTTGGGAATTCGCACAGGCGAACTTGAATTCATTCACGATTGAGTAGTCTCTGAAATAGAGCTTGGATTTGACTATGGGACGCCGGTAATATACGTTATTATCAAAGAACCTCAGAAGCCCACCTATCTCCATTCCATCGATGTTTTTGGCAAAAGGCGTGACCGGATCATCCCAGCGGATCTGCCCGTCCGTGATCAGATCGACTCCGGCTTCCTCCTGCTCTCTTATGACCCTTTTTATTGTATACTGATAGGCCTTCTCAAGCTCTTCGGCCGAGATCTTCTTTTGATCAAACCTGTTCCGTGCCTGCCGGAGATTCACCGCGCTCTTGTCCTCGGTAATCTTGGGATAGCTCCCTACCACCGTGGTTTTGAGCATGATATTCTTCTGTTATGCTGGTTTTCGCCTAACCTCTGATCGCTATTCAATCGACGGCAGACTAACGGGGCAACGTCAGGAAGGACTTATTCATCTTTCCACGAAGTTCCTGATGGTCTTCTCCAACTGGTCGACTTGGAAGGGCTTGGTAATGATCAAGTCGACCTTCGAGTCCTTCACCTTGTTGGGGTCGGGATCTACTCCCCAACCGGTTATGACCACAACGGGGACGTCAGGGTTCTTCTGCTTCACCGCCTTGGAAACCTCCCAGCCGGAGATATCCGGCATTCCCAGGTCCGTTATCACCAGGTCAAACCGGCCTTTTTCGAACATCTCCAAACCTTCCTTACCACAGGAGGCCACCTCAGCCTGGTAATCCATCCGCTCCAGCACGCTCACCAAAAGGTCGGTCACGATGGGCTGATCGTCTATGACCAAAACCCTCTTCGCAGTTGGAATCAAGTTCTCATCTCCCGTAATGGTTATTACCTCTTCAACGCTCAGTTCGTCTCCGGACGGGAGTTTTATCCCTTCCTTCTTTTTCTTCTCTCCGCCGGTTATCTTTTCCGCCGATCCCTGCTCCAGCCCGGTTATGTATGAGAGAACTCTTCTTCTGAAGCGATCCTGCGCCTCTAATATCTCGGGTACGGTCACAGCTTCTCTATCCCTGTATCTGAAATTCAAAAGTTCGATGCTTCCCAAAATCGGCACCAGAATCTCGTCTAAGTTGTCTTTAATAGACTGCGAGAGGTGTTCCAAGAGTTGTCCGATCTGTCCGCCAAAAAGGGCTATGATTTTCCCATCTTCTTCTTTGAATCTTGATTTCTCCTGGCTGAATGCAGCAAGGACGCCCCAGAGCTTATCTTTTGAGAAGATCGGGACACAGATCATCGACTCCAATCCCTCTTCTCCGGATAGAGCAGACAGGCTCTGTTCGGTTTCGCGGATATCGTTTACCACTTGAGGAATGCGAGTGTCGACGAGACGCTTGAAAACCCCTTCTTCCCCCTTCAAACTCTTGAGACCCCTGACCGATGCCTCTCCAAAACCTGAAGAGTGCGCCATATCTAAGTCACGCCCCGAAGGATTTAACTGAAAGATGGCAACGTGTCTGAAGCCGAAGAAATCAGTCAACTGTTCAACCAGAATTTCGAGTATCTTTCGCATGGTGCCTTCTTCCTTCAAAGATTCTTATAGAGTATCGGTCGTCTCGTTATGGTTCTACTCTCCTAACCCCCGCTCGTGGTAAACCATTGATGCTGATCCAAACAGAGTGAAACTGTCTCCTTCGTTTATCTTCACGGATACGATTTTTCCCAGAAGGTCTTCGTCCCCTTCAAGAATTACCGTCTTGTTGCTCCTGGCTTTCCCCTTCCATTTGCTTGGGGTTCGTCTACTTCTATCATCGACCAGGACATCAGAAGTCTTGCCCACCAACCTCTGGTTTTTCCTTCTGGAAATCTCCTTTTGAAGGTCGATCAAAACGTGTAGTCGGCTCAGTTTTTCCTCCTCCGGGACGTCCTCTTTCAGCAAGGCGGCTTTGGTTCCCTCTCGTATGGAGTAGCGAAACATGAAGGCAGAATCGAACTCCACCTTTCTCACCAGGTCCAGGGTCCTTTCAAAATCCTCTTCAGTCTCGGTAGGAAAACCGACGATGACATCCGTGGTGAGACTCACATTCTGTATTCTTTCTTTGATTCGTTCGGTCAGCTTCAGGTAGTCTCCTGAAGTGTAGCGCCGGTTCATCTTTTCTAATATCTTGTCTGACCCGGATTGCAGAGGAAGATGGATGTGTTCACAAACCTTCGGAAGCGTGGCGATCTTGTCGATCAATTTCTCGGACAGATCTTTGGGATGAGAGGTCATAAAGCGAATCCAATCGACGTTTGTCTCTTCTGCGACCATCCGGAGCAGGTCGGCGAAATCTATGCCTTCGAATTTGTAGGAGTTAACGTTCTGCCCGATCAAAGTCACCTCTTTGCAACCGGATTCAGTCAGAAGCTGAACCTCCCTTGTGATCTGATCTGCGGGGCGATGCCTCTCCGGTCCCCTGACATAGGGAACCACGCAATAGGAGCAAAAGTTGTCGCAGCCGCGGGAGATGGCAACGAAGGAGGTGAAGGGTGTTTTTCTTTGCGGAAGTATCTCCTGTTCCCACAGCTTCTCGGTATCGAAATCGGCACGAGAAGAGCATACGTCAACCCTGGCACGACCCTTGTGATTCTGCAAATATTGGGGGAGTTGAAAGATCTGATCCGGACCGAGGACCAAGTCCGGATACGGCTTCTGCTTGAGCAAATCCTCACCCATTCTCTGGGCCATGCAGCCGATCACCACCAGCATCACGTCCGGATTTTTTTGCTTATATCGATCGAGCTCAGAAAGCCTTCCCAATGCCCGTCTCTCCGCCGTCCCCCTGACCGAGCAGGTGTTCAGGACTATAACGTCCGCATTTTCGGCATCCCCGGTTAAGGAATGTCCCTCGGACGCAAGCAAGCCTTGAAGTCTTTCCGAGTCGTACACGTTCATCTGGCATCCGAATGTTTGTAAGTAGACCTTCTTGCTCATGGGTAACTCTTGGGGTGAACTGATTTGAGTAAACACGCACTCCTAATGTAAAAATAACCTCCAACGGTGATTTGTCAAGCTCTAAAAGAGAAAGCGTCGCACATCAAAGTACGACGCTTTATGCCCGGTCAGTTGCCCCTCGAATTCTAGCCTGGTAGGCGGGGCATCCTGCCCCGCGGATTGAAATAGAATCGTTTACGCCCCTACAAACTCCACCAGTAATTGAGTTTGATCAAGAAAGTATTGCCGGGTATGGTCTGGAAGAGGTTATCCCAATCGCGTTTGAATCTGAAGTCACCAACTCCTTGGTCCCAGGTGTCTCGAGCCTGAGTCCAGACCAAGAACAGAGTGCTTCCCGGTCGATACTCCCAACGCAAAACTAAGTTGAAGTTGAATGACTTCCAGTTGAAATCCGGCTGTTCCTCTTCCTCGTCGTAGACCGTCTCATCAACATACTCGTACCCGTCGGGTGGAACAAGCTTTTTGAAGTTTTTGTAATCTACAGCCGCCATGAAGGGCTGGGCATAGACCTGAAGAGTCAAATCCTTGGTGAAAGTGTACGTTGCTCTTACGGTTACGTCGAACCGTTCCATATACTCCTCGCCAAAGATGTCAACGGTTCTATTGCCATCTTCATCCTCCAGGTTGGTCAGCCATCTGGAAACATCTTCGTTCCGGTAGTAACCCGGCCCCACACTGAACTCAATGTTTGATCTGGGATGTACATTGACCCACAGGCTGTAAGTTATGAAGTGACCGTCCCGGGTGTCTCCCGTTTCGAAATACGGGTTGATCTGGTACCATTTGCGGCTGTCGGTGTTAAGCCAGACCCACCAGTTTTGTCCGATCGGGATCGGGGACGGCGGTCCTCCCCGGGTCTCCCGGTCCGAGTAGATGTTATCGAAGTCTTGCCAGATTCCGCCGCCTAAGTTCCAGAAGTTCACCAGTTCGATGGAGTTATTGAAGTTCCCGCCCCGGGTCAGTTTCACCCCGGACAAATTGTCGGTGAAATTGACATTGAAATTATTCCAGGTTTTCCTTATGATCCACCACTGCTTGGTCGTTCTGTATTGCACCCAGCCCCAGACTTCCCTGCAGTCTGCACGTCTCAAGAATCCCATATGGTTCAGATTCAATCCTTTGTCCATGTAATTCATCCCGATTTCACCTCGAATATGTCTGCCACCGTCTTTTCCAAGCTCCAGCCATGTGCCCCATCCATCCTTCTCAGGTCCGGTTCTGGAACCCATCAACTGCCCACTGAACCGGTAATCGCCATTGCGGAAACGCAAAGTCCAGTCCACGTCTCCGGTGTAAGCAGGATAGGAGCCTTTCTGATTAACCGCAGTTGTCATGACTCCGACGGTCGAGTTTTTCAAAACATCCTGCATTACCCGAGCTGCGAAATAGTTGGTTTGTGGCTCTATGACCTCTTTGGTGCGATAGCCGTCGTCGTGCATGAATTCCGCTTTTTCCTTTTGGGTTACCGCTTCCAGAATTCCAATGGAAGTTCCTCCTTTTGTCTTCCCGCTGACCTTCCCGGCGAACAGTATTGTGGTGGCGGACGGCCGATCGATATAGTAATCCACATCATCAGGCCAACCGGATGGGCCCTTGCCGATCCGACGGGAATAGAAAAGATCGAAAGGGGTCTCGAATATCTTAAATCCTTCCAGGAAAAAGGGACGCTTCTCCGGGTACCAGGTCTCGAAGGTAGACAAGTTTAGAATAGTTTCGTCCTGTTCCACCTGGCCAAAATCGGGGTTGATGGTGGCATCCAGGGTAATATTGGAGGTAAGTCCATATTTCAGATTAAAGCCGAAATTTCCAAAGAAATCCCTGCCGTCCGGGTTCCCAAGATTCTTTGCTTCCGTCTCCTCACAGGAGACAACATAGGGCAGAATCTCAAGTCTCCTGGGAGGGGTGAGATTCTTGAGACCCTTGAGATGCCCGAAATGAGACACAAAGCCACTGGCGCTCTCCGGGATGTATATCCACCTGTCTAATTCGTTTTTCCGGGCGATGCGGCGGCTGCAATAGAATCCCCAGACCGGATTCTCCTCGCAGGCAAAACGCAGGCAGTGAAAGGGTATCCTGAACTCCGCCACCCAACCCCAGGGGGTCCTCCTGGTGGCTGATTCCCACACCGCATCCCAGTTGTCATCGCTCCAGTTGTCATTGTAGTAATAGGAATCCTTCTGAGTTCCAGACACGAATACGGTAAATGCGTAAGCAGTCTGATGGTCATGATGGCTGTCGATGATTACGTTAACCAGGTCAGACTCGACATACCGGTCTCTGCGCGTCAGGCGGCTGATGATCCCTTCCGGCTCGGAATCGTACATCTCCATGCCCACGTACAGGGCTTCATCATCATAACCCACCCTGACGAAGGTGGACTCCGAAGCCGCCTCACCCTCGTCCGGCTGAAACTGGGTGAAATCCCCGGAGCGCTCAGCCTGCTGCCAGAAGTCCTCATCCAATATTCCGTCTATTTTCGCGCCTGGATTTGCTCTGACAGCGGTGATGCTTTTTACGGTATCCTCATCCGTTTCCTGAGCCATCACGTCGAAGTAACTTAAGAGAAGAAAAAGGACGAAGAGAAAAAGTAAGACCAAAATCCATTTCCAACTTGGCATATTTCGTAACTCCAAATTTAGAGATGAACTGTTCCGTTCATTCCCTCTCACGGATAAGCAATGGCATACCTTCTCACCTCTAACATCAGTCTCTTATACATTCCTTGCCCCGATGGGGTTTCGTTTTTTTTCCGTAAGGCCTTACATTTTTTCAAGGGTTTAACATGTGGTGTGTCTAGGCCATTTGCCGGGCCGACGGCAAGCCTAATGAATTTGGCTATTACAGAAGAGAACCTAGGGGGGCATCTTGCCCCGCGGAGTCTATGAGGTCAGCTGGATTCTGCCCCGGTGCTCGCCCGGGATACAATCCCGAACGCTTCGCTGTCAAGATTTCACCCTCCCTCTTATTCCCTCCCATCAAGGGAGGGAAGAGTAATTTCTTCTCCCCAAGGGGGAGAGGGGAGCTCTAGTTGCTTCGCTCGACTGTTTCCGCGACGCCATGCCCCAGAGGATAGCAGTTCTGCTTCTGGATTACGGAGACGCGACGCAACCGGAAGTAGGGAAGCAGTCCCTTCTCCCCTTAGGGAAGAAGGATAGGATGAGGGGGCAGGAACCGTTAAGCCGGACGCCTCTAGGAAAGGACGTAGGCGGGGCATCTTGCCCCGCGGAATCGAATTCCGTTACGCGGCGGGTCGGATGTCTTACAGATCCGTAGGAAATCCGACCCCTACAGTTCTTTTGTGTAGTTGCTCGATTCCCAGACGGGAGCTCAGACGAGCCTGTATAGGCGTCCGCTCATCGAGCGAATGACAAGCTCAATGAATCGGGCAACTACAAAAAAGCCCCCCGTACGGGGGGCTTTTGAGAGACCACTTTTTGATTTACTCATCATGAACAAGGTGGTGGGCCGCCATGGTACAGATAGCTGACCAGATAGACTACGTCACCCAGGTCGGTCGTGCCATCGCAGTTGACGTCTCCGATATCCGCAGGATTTGGTGCGGGACCGCTTCTGT
>CBDUQU010000117.1:0-9938 GCA_965369445.1 uncultured bacterium
AAAAGTGTTTGATATAGAAAGGTTCAAACGCAAAGATGATTTCTGCAAGTTTTTTAGACGTCTCAAACCACTTTCAAGCTTAACGTGGGGAGAAATCCAAACAAGTGCTAAATTCAATGCACACCCAATAAAGTGGTCGCAGACCCGTCGAAGGAAAGGATTTGAAGGAATTCAAGGGGCTGAAGGAAAGCCGGGATATCAGTTTAAGATATTCGAAGAATGCAGAGTTATTGGTTTCTTTGCACCCACAAATGTTTTTTGTGTAATCTGGATAGACCGAGACCATTGGCTGTTTCCCAGACAATGAAGAACGACTTGGTTTTTTGCCAAGATTTCATCCCAACTCCAAATGTGATCTGCTATACCCGCAAGAAGAGTTTAAAGATTCCCCACTTCCCAAGCCTCAAAGTCCCCTATTGAATAGACCTCCATATGTGACGTTTAGACAAGCCCACGTAACATACGTAACATACGTAACAAACGTAACGAACGTATCGTATAGTATAGTATAGTATCGTAGCATTTCAAGACGAAGACAATAACTGTAAGTTTTTTATTTTTTCCTCAAACGGAAAGATACGCTTTAGGCGTATCACATTTCAGAAAGTGTAAGTAGATGAAAACATAAAGAAAGGAGAGAGAGTGTTTGATATTCAATCAGCCCAAGAAATCCTTGCTGATATTGAGGCCCAAATACGAGAATTGGAGGCAGCCAGGAATGTTGTACGAAGGATGGTAACGGGCGGTCGGGCTGGCTCTAAGCGAGAGCCGAAGCCACGAAAGAAGACGTATGGACACCTGATGGCAAAGCTAATGAAGGAAGAAAAGCCACGCCTCACCACGAAGGAACTTGCAGACAGACTCACGAAAATCAAGGGCAAGAAAGTCTCCGTTACCGCCGTAAGGATGGCCCTGCATCGGCAGAAGGACACTTTTCAGAAGTTCGGTACCCGTGAATGGGGTTTAAAGAAAAGGACTGGTGACAAAAAGTAAGGGTGACCGGGAAGGGTCACCCTTAGAAAACGGGTCAGTAGGTTAATGGGATAAACCGGCGGATTACTAATCCGCTTACTCCCGGTTCAAGTCCGGGCTGGCCCGCAAAAATCACTTTAGGAGCACCAGAGAGACCCGCTAAGATCACCTGATGCCCCGCAAACCCACAACTCTTGACAGAGCTATGAGCCATTGCAATATATTATACGTGTCGGTGTTTGTCAATGATGGCTTTAGCTCTGCCCGGAGTTGTGAGAAAGGCAGAATAACTTTATGAGGATACATGAGACGCTTAGGGTGACTCCGGCGATGGAGGCAGGGGTTGCGGATCATATTCGGATGTGGGGAGAACTCTTGGAGGTGCAAGTCTAACCGTTATGCGTAAATCAGATTCTGTAGTCTATTAGACTGAAGTCTCCGTCGCAAAGCATTCGCGTAGATGTCTCTAAAAGGAAGCTCTGTTTTTTCGAGTATCCTCTCCATTTTGCTAATCCACACTTGCACTTCTTGGATTTTGTGATGCCGCACATCCAGAATGCGAAAGCCAGTAATACGGTTCGTAAGAAAGCCCCTTTCTACGAGAAGAATATCATCTACTTCCTCACAGTAGGATGCTTCGCCTGTTCCCAAAGTGATGTATAAAACATCCGCCTCTTTGTCGTAGTCAACCTTGACATCTATTTTGGCCATAGCTTTTCACCCTTCTTCATCTTAGGCGTGGGATAGATAGTCTGTATAAGTCCGTTCTTCTCATTTATTACGACAGCAATGTATCCAGGGTTTCCTCCTGGCCATGGAGCAGTAATACTCTCACCTATAACAACGCGAGAGAATCCCCTGTAGAGAATCTTTGAATCTCGCTTCTGTGTACTTCTTCTCACCTCATGAGGGTATGTTACTGTCAATTCTATTTTGTCAAAGTTGAGCTTTAAGAAAGCCCTTTCTGGATACTTGGTTTTAGTGTCCCATATTCTTCGTGTCAGGCAATAGCTTTTGCCATCATAGCCTATTAACTTAAAATAACCACGCTTGTCGAATTTGGGCGCACTCAACCCCTGTGTCCCTTTTTATCGGCCATCCCCTATTGACTTTTAACTTAGTCCCTCAAAATACAAGACGAGTCAAGTCCACAATCGGTTGGTCTTGCACTCTGGTTTTGTGATTAGTCCTCGCTCACCCTTCTTTTGATCCGCCCACTTACGATCTTAAGATGTACACGTATAGAGAATTTGTCAAGCACAAAATGTCAAGCGAACTGGATTTTATTTCTTGCCCCGCTTTTCTTTACCTGCACTTCTGGGCAGGATAGTTCAAGATGTACCAGTACCTAATTTTGGTAAAACGACACTCACGGGATGAACTCCGACAGTATGCCCCGTATGCCCGAAATATCCCGCCGCAGGTGGGGCTTTCGGGCACAAAGACGCCTAAAACTACCCCCGTGGGCAGGGCATATTCGAGCTACAAGGCGCCCGCCCATCCCGTCAGCGCGGGTCGATATCTCGCCAATTGCCATTGGCGATGCAAATAAAGGCTTGCGTGAAGCTGTACCTCAACATATATTGCGCTCGAAAGGAAAGATTTCCATGAAAAACGTGGTGATTCTGGGATCAAGCGGCTCGATCGGCAAGAATGCACTCAAGGTATTGTCCGACTTTAAGGAGAGATTCTCCGTCTTCGGACTCTCCGTGCACAGCAACATCAGGCTGCTCGAGGAGCAGGTCAGGTATTTCGCGCCAAAGATGGCGGTGATCACTGAGCAGAAGAGCTTCGAGCGCTTCCCCCGGAATCACGACACGGAAATACTCTCTGGCACAGATGGCCTAAAAAAATTGTGTTCCCATCCCCAGGTTGACCTGGTGATAAATGCCCTGGTCGGATCGGTGGGGCTTCTGCCCAGCCTAAAAGCGCTGGAGTCGGGAAAGGGCCTGGCGATTGCCAACAAGGAATCGCTGGTGATGGCGGGCGAGCTCTTAATCGACAAGGCCAGGGAGAAAGGTGCCGAGATTCTTCCCATCGACAGCGAGCATTCCGCCATCAAGCAGTGCCTGCTGAGTGGTAAAAAGGAAGAGGTAAAAAGACTTATACTAACTGCCTCCGGTGGACCCTTCTTGGGCAAAAGCAGGGAAGATTTACAGGAGATTACGGTGGAGCAGGCTCTGTCTCATCCCACCTGGGAGATGGGAAAGAAGATCACCATAGACTCCGCCACTCTTATGAACAAAGGGCTGGAGGTCATCGAGGCACACTGGCTTTTCGGAATCCCCCCGGATCGAATCAGTGTGTTGATCCATCCCCAATCTATCATTCATTCCATGGTGGAATTCGTGGACGGATCGGTGATCGCACAGATGAGTCTGCCCGACATGAAGCTTCCCATCCAGTATGCGCTGTTTTATCCCCAGCGGGTTATCAGCAACAACACTTCTCTGGATCTGGCCAAAGCCAGCAAGTTGACCTTTCTCGAGCCTGACGATGCGAAATTCCCCTGTCTGGGAATAGCCTACGACGCCTTAAAGACGGGCGGAACCGCACCCGCAGTTCTGAATGCGGCGAATGAGGTGGCGGTCCAGGCGTTCTTGAATCATGGCATACCTTTCAACCACATCCAGAAGATCGTTCAGGAATCTTTAGGCCAGCATAAAAGGAAACTTAAACCGAACTTAGACGATATAATAAATGCAGACAGATGGGCCAGACAAACGGCAAAGGAACTCTGTCTAAACGCTGAGATGAAAAGATGACCACAATCGCTGCAACCATATTCGTTTTAGGCGTCCTGATCTTCTTTCACGAACTGGGTCATTTCCTGGTAGCCAAGAGATCGGGAATCCGGGTGGAGAAATTCTCTCTCGGTTTTCCGCCCAAGATGATCGGCAAGAAGATCGGCGACACCGAATACTGCCTCTCCTGGATTCCGTTAGGGGGATACGTGAAGATGGCGGGGGAGGATCCGGAGGAGAGCAAGATTCAGGGCAAACCGTGGGAGTTTGCGTCCAAGCCGGTGGGAATCCGCGCGCTGGTGATTGCGGCCGGGCCGGTGATGAACCTCATCTTAGCCATCCTTATCTTCTGGGGCATAATCTTCTTCAAGGGCAAACACGATATTCACGAGGAGAGCACGGTAATAGGCCTGGTATCGGCTGGCGGACCGGCAGCCGAGGCGGGCATAGAGCCCGGAGATAAGATTATCTCCATTAACGGGATCGAGGTGGGCACCTTTCTGGAGATGGCGGAGATCATCTACCAGCACCTGGAGGAGCCGGTTGAGGTGAAGTGGATGCGCGACGACACGGAGTTCACTGCCGTGATCACCACCTTCAGGGATAAGGTGTTAAACGAAGAGGGTGAGATTCAGGAGGTGGGGAAAATCGGCGTAGGACCCACTTACACCATCATCAAGGTGGGATTCTTCCGGGCCTTTTTAGATGGGGTGGACACGGCGGCCTTTATACTGGTGGAATCGGTGAAGTTCATGTTCGGGCTCATCACCGGAAAGGCCTCGGTAAAGCTTCTCGGGGGGCCACTTTTCATAGCTCAGACCGCAGGACAGACTGCAAAAACAGGATTCGTGAGCCTCCTTTCCTTCATGGCTCTTCTCTCGGTTAACCTGACTTTGATAAATCTTCTGCCCATTCCGGTGCTGGATGGCGGCCACCTTATGTTCTTAGGCATTGAGAAGATCAAAGGTTCGCCTCTCAGCTTAAAGCAGCGCGCCACCATGCAGCAGATCGGCCTGGCCTTTTTGATCATGCTGATAATATTCGTCACCTACAACGACCTCCTGCGCACGATAAGATAGTCAGTCTTCTCGATATCACCCTAATTGGTCTTGGCGGGAAAATCTCTCTCTGTTGTCCCCAGATGCCTTCATCCGCGACGCCAAAAAGACTGAAACAGGCGAGGCGTCCGTTATCAACAAAGAATACTCCCCGCTCGGACAGCCGTTGCACCCCTGTCCGTTAAATAGATGGGGTACAACCTCTATCCCAGTTGGTCATTGGGAAATTTTCTATATGAATCTTTCCCAGGCCCACAAGAAAGCCGCTGTTAATCTCAAGAGCTTGGCAGAGAAGCAATTCCAAAATGAGAATCCAGAGAACAGGCGAAAGTCACAGGTAGGGTTATCCCTAATATGTCGCGACAAGAGGCAAGTCCTCAAGAACATTTTACATAAAAAAGTTAAAAAAATAGTTGACACTCTCTTCACAAACAGTTATAAATATATAAGGTAATAATGCACATTCAACTTCTGTAAAAGGAGAAACGCAAAACAAGGACTAAGCGTCTGGCTATCGAACCGTTGTGCTTATTTATCTGATTGTCGTTACTTCTATTACCGTCGCGTGTCAGAAACCGCACGGGCAATCAAAACGTGAGATCATCGATACCGGATGAGTGTCGTAGTAGAGCATCCCCCAGGGTATCTGACAAAAGAGAATCTCTAATCAAAACTCTTCAGAAACGAGGTGTGAGATGAAAAGCTTAATCAAACCAGCAAGATTGACGGTTGTAGCTGGACTGATGGTCCTTTTCGGGGCTACGTTTTTGTTCACCCAAGAAGCAAGCCAGATTAAACCATCACAGACGCGTGAAGCCAAAGACACCTTAGCCCAAGAAACCTACACCTCCGAGGTGATCATATCCGCTCCCTGGGCAGAGAAGAATTTAGTTGACGATGGAGAAGAATCGCCCCCAGGCGAGTTCGGGGTACGTGTGTATTCAGTTCCGGAGTCATTGAAAGAATTTGGAGATGTGCCCCCGCCAGAAGGACCAACTTCATTTACCGTAGCACCCAATGGAGACATATACATTACCGATCCTTTCAATAAACGGATTCAAAGATTCGATGAAAATGGAAACTTCGTCTCCGTCATTCCCATTCCCCCCCGTGAGAGGAGTAAAAACGTTCCGGAACTTTCGGATTCTGCCAAAGTGGAGATGTTGAGACGAGCAGGTAAGCTGCCAAAGACACACGACCAGAATCGCAAGGAACGCAATGATCTTCAAGTGGAACCAAAGACCATAAATGGGTATCAATATGTGTGGAGCTTAATCTGTGTCGACCGGAGCAGCAATGTCTACCTTTTATGGTGGGAAGGTTATACTGAACAATACCTATACCAATATGACCAGCAAGGCACACTGCTGAACACCTATCCATTTTTTCCAGAAGTCCGCATTGGGGGAGCTGGAAACAAATTGTATTGTGATCACTCGGACAGACTGTTTTTCGAGTCCTACAGAAAAGACACAGACAAAATCGTGCTGTCACTAAAAGAGGAACTTTTGTTAAAGAGACCTTACGCGCCATTCACATTCCAAATTGGAACAGCGGATCGGGTTTTTAATCCCGAAGAACAGAAACGCACCCTACGAAAGGGAGCTGTGAAAACGGGCAACGCGAGGGAAAGCACCCTCCATTGGTCACCCGAAGAAGGAGTTATCGTAACCAAATGGTCTGAACAGTAACTATAGTAATTAAGAATTTCACTGATAGTTAGATTGGAAGAGGTAGGTAGTTCTACAAGGTAACAACAGAGGGGTGAAGTCATGGAAAGAAGAATTTCAATATTCTTGGTTATTCTGACCCTGCAAACCACCTCGTTCGTCATCCCTAAAACAAGAGCACAAGAAAAAGACTTAGCTGAAACAAAAAGTAAACAGGAAATTCAAAGGATTGTCAAATTAAAAATTGAAATGAGAACCGAAAAGGACGAAAAGATTCTCAAAGACATGGGTTTGGAGTGCGAATGGGGTAAGAATGAACCTGTTTGTAATGCTACTGTTAACCAAATGGACCAATTGAAACAGGCGGGAATAGGATATGAGGTAGAAAGGGAGGGAATCAGGATAGAGAAGAAGCGTTCGGTCAGACGACCGCCCGTCTGGGCGGATTATGAAGGAGAAAAAGAAGACAAAGGAGTTGTGTGGGATGAAAACGGTACGAATTACTCCATTCCCTACCAGGATTGGGTCTACAGCCCCATCACTATCGCCTCCGCCCCGGCAGGGGCTACCGTTTACAGCATCGACGTGCACTTTGAGGTGGTTCATACCTACGTGGGCGAGTTGGCGATTGATCTGACAGACGAAGATATCGAGCAGGAGTATAGGCTGTGGAATTATGAGGGTGGCTCACAGGATAACATCGATACGACTATACAAATGATTGGTTTTTTCATTGGTGAGTTAGTGAACCAAACCTGGAAGCTATATGCCTGGGATTGCTGTGAGGGGAACACTGGTTACATCAACTATTGGTGGATTCAGATATGGTATAAAGACCCTCCCGATCTAATAGTCCAAAGCCTCACTGCTTCCAATTACAATCCCAATGTGGGAGATTATATCGACGTCACAATGGTAATAAAGAATCAAGGACAAGGTCCCGCCTATGGTTGGTTTGATAACGGACTTTTCTATAACCTATCTTCTCCACCTGACATTGACTCCCTGGAAGATGAGTGGTGGTCTACCGACGTCCTTGATTCTGCACAGACACAGAGCAACACCTTTTACAGCATCACCTCCTCTGAACCCGGAACCTGGCACATGTATGGTTTAGCCGACTGCGACGGGGAGGTAGTTGAAACAAACGAGGCCAACAACCACAAGGGGCCTATCACCATAAACTGGATTCAGCCTGTGCCGGACTTGATTGTACAAAGCTTAACGCTTGACGATTACTCGCTGGTCATCACCGAGCATACCAACGGCACGATCACGATAAAGAACCAGGGGTCCGGGCCGGTTGTGGATTGTTTTTATACGGATGTTTTTAAAAACAGATCCTCCGCTCCTTCCCCGCCCGCTACCGGAGAATACTTCTATTATTTCTGTTGGCTGGATACTGGAGAGACGATATGTTACGATTTCTACAAGTTTCCGCATTCCACTTCCTCCGAGAACTGGAGCATGTGGGGCCTGGTTGATTCGGAGGGTGAGGTCGCCGAAAGCAACGAGAGCAACAATGTCTATGGACCGCTGAATATATCCTGGTTGGACCCACCTTCCCCTCATGACGTCGATAGAACCGACATGATAGATCATGCGTTGGAATTCGTCAATGTCAGTTGGACTTGTTCTGAGGCTAATGCCAGCCACCATTGGTCGTGCGCCACTTGGACTTGTGCCTTCTCTTCTGGGGAGAATGTTGATGGTGAAGCCTATAGTTGGGGTGGTTGGGACGGGCCAATGACTGACTTCCCCACCTACCTCTCTGCCGGGCTTTGTGCTGGCTCTTTACCAAGTAATAACTGCGGACGAGTAGATGCCTATTGGGCGGCCGGGGTTGATTGTTCGGGTCTTGTTTCAAGATGCTGGGAACTGCCTTCAAGGCGGACGACATCCTCTCTTGAAAATGTATCGGACTCAGTCGCTGTGAGTGCTTTGCTTCCGGGAGATGTGATGAACAAAAAAGGCTCTCATGTAATGATGTTTTATGAATGGGTTATCCAAGACTCTATAATGAGGGTTATTGAGGCGAGACCCAATAATTGTGACTTTGGCGTGTATAGAAGTGATTCGCTTGTTAGTGCTGGCTACGTTCCCCGCAAATATAAGAATGCAATCGATCCCACGAACGACGATCCGGTCATCGAGGGGCATATACATTGCAAGTATCCGCAGGAGGAGTGCGGTGACTGCATCAAATTTGAGGAAGAGATGACCATCGAAATTTTTGCATATGATCCGGATGGAGACCCTATATCTTATGAATGGATTTCTATTTGGGGGTATTTCATAGTTAATGGGGAAACCACTTATGTCGACACCACTACGGAGAACTTTATCACCTATCTGGCGCCCAATTGGCAGTATGACGATTTGTGGGTTTTTGTCCGGGATGACCGTGGAGGCGTGGCTTGGATGGAGAGCCAGTTCGACGTATTTGACGAGGGTGACTCCTGCGATTGCGGCGACGCCAACAACGACGGTATAATCAATGTGGGGGACTTGGTTTACATCGTTAGTTACATCTATAAAGGTGGCGCTGAACCGGTGGCGCCAATAGAGCGCGCAGATGTGAACAACGACTGCCTAATTGACGTTGGGGACCCTGTATACTTAGTTGCCTATCTGTATCAAGGTGGCCCTGCTCCCGAATGTTGCTGGTTTCCGCCTGAGTAGCACACTCGGACCGGTTGTTCATTTTTTGAGCTTTCGGGCTGTGCCTGAGAGGGGGGAATTCTCTAACGTGACTCCTTGGGGATGGAGTCGGGGTGTTCTACCTCGACTGAATCGTCTGCGGGCAATCCCTGGTATTTGGACGGGCACTTCACCAGGAGTTGATCGGCATTAAAAGCTCCGTTTTCATATCTCCCGATCACCACCACCTCCTCAGCCTGCTCGAAATTGGCGGGTTTTGTCCCGCCGTAAACTACCGTCATGCTGTCCCCATTTTCGTCCACTATGGGGAATCGAAGCAGGTGAGCACTGGTATCGTAATTCACCTCTGGAAACACCACCTCGCCGATTATCTGAACCGGCGCTCCGGTTCTTTCAGCTTCCCCGAAACTAACATAGGGGGTGAGGGTCTTTTTGAAGGAGAGTGCTCCGAAGATTACAAAAACGACAATTATCGCGATTCCGATCAGGTATTTGGGTTTCATTTCCTCTCCACGTTCATCCGCTGCTCCATGCTCAATTGCTTTACGATCTTCATCGCTTGATCGTGGGGCAAATCTGATTAAGGGTGAATTCCTGAGCATGTAACCTCTCCCCCCGGTCCCCCTCTCCATGAAATGGAGAGGGGGAGATAGGGGGTGAGGTCTATCCCTATTCCAACTCTCCAGCCAGCAGCTTTTCCATCTCGCCCCGGGCTCTGAAGAATTTCGCCTCGCCCTCGGCCACCACCTGGTTTTGCTGATTGGTTATCTTGCCCTCTGCGGTAAGAATCCTGCCCTTATCTTCCACCAGTCTGCCCACCAGAGAGAGCTTGT